>NZ_JBAMDC010000004.1:0-93543 GCF_036961605.1 Streptomyces sp. KLMMK | reverse complement strand
AGGCACGGCGCGCCGTGCCCGCGTGCGCGTCAGCGCTGCCAGTCCTCGTTCCAGACGAGGGTGTTGCACTGGGCCACCTCGGCCTTCGCCTGGACGACGGCGCGCTGCTTCGACTCCAGAACCCGGCCCTGGTCCGTCTTCAGCCGGTAGAAGACGTCGAAGGTCCGGCTGGAGCCGAGCCCGTGGGGGACCAGCCAGCCGGGGGACTTCCCGTCGGCCACGGGGTAGGTGTATTCGCTCCCGCCGCGCTCCCTGACCACGACCTGCGTCTTCGCGGGAACCCTCTCGTCCGCCGGGACCTTCCCGGCCGTCTCCCAGAGGACGTCCATGTACGTCCACCACACGCTGCAGGGCAGGTCGGCGCGCGGCACGGGCAGGATCGGCAGGGCGCCCGTGCCGAGGCGCGGCGCCGGGGGCGGGTCGGCCGTCGCGGCGCGGAAGACGTCGACGAGCACCTCGACGAGCTGCTCGGCGAGGAGGGCCGCGTCGACGACCTCGCCGACGACGGGTACGACCTGGGCGGCCGCGAGGGCGGCGAGGGCCACGGCGTTGACGGCGACGGCCTCGGGGTCGCCGTGCCGGATCCCGTCCGCGATGCCGAGGGCCTGCCCGAGCCCGGGGACGACGGCGCCGGTGACGGCGACCTTATCGAGGGTGGTGGCGTCCTTGTCGGAGAAGGTCTTCGCCATGCCGTAGACCCAGGTCCCGACGCCGGCCGCGGTGGCGGCCACGTGGGTGCCGCTGACCGCGCGGACCTTGGCGTGGGTGAGCTCCGCGGTGGAGTGCGCCTCGCCCCAGGTCGGGCCCTTCGGGTTGCGCTTCGGCAGCCGCTCCATGTGTTCGGCGTCCTGGGCGACCTTCTTCGCCGTGGCCTTGGCCTTCTCCTCGACCTTGTCCCAGTCCACGGGCAGGCAGCGGTCCGCCGACCGTTTGGCGCGCCCGGTGGGGGCGAGGCAGTTGGCCGGGGCCGCCGCGTAGATCGCGGCGTCCAGGGCGGAGTTCCTCCCCCTGAATTCGACGGCCTTCTCGGCCTTCCCGCGCTCCGCCATCTTCCACGGGACGATGAGCTCGCTCCGGCCGGTCCCGTCGTCGGCGATCTTCAGTACGGTGTTCCTCTCGCCGAGGGCGTCCATCAGCGGCTTGCCGTCGGGGACGCCGAACTCGTTCTTGACGAAGTCCAGCTGGCGCTTCAGGAATGCGTCGTCGGTCTCGTCCGCCTTGTGCTCGAGGTGGACTGTGGCCACGTTCACCTCGTCCGGCAGCGTCACCCGTACCACTCCGCCGGCCGCCGTACCGGCCTCATCGGTGCTGTATCCGGCGGCGTGCCCGGTGGTCTCGGCGAGGTAGAGCCCCTTCCAGTTGGGGTCGTGGTTCCCGGCGGTGCCCACGGGGCGCAGCCCTTCGAGGATCGAGTCGAGGTGGCCGGGTTTGTAGCCGTGGAAGCCTTCCAGACCGGTCTGCTTCGCCTGGGATATCCGGTCGCCGCCGGGCGCGGGGACGGGGGCGGCGTGGGCGAGCTCTGCGGAGGCGGCCGCCATCATCCCGGCGAACGCCGTGGTGGCGAAGACGCGTTGAAAGGCAGCTCGCTGTCTCGCAGGCTTCACCTGCCCCGTCCGGCCCATCGGCCCGGTCCGTCTCATCGCAACACGCATACTGCTCCTCTGTTAGGGGGGACATGAGGGGTGATGCGGAAGTTGATGATGATCCTGCCGTAGGAGGACACCCGGGAATATTGGCCCCAAGTAGGGCAGTCGGTGTTCAGGCCCCCGCCGGGCGGCCGACTGACCCCCGCCAACCGGAGGGGGTTGATCCGTTTCTCGCAGGCTCAGTCCAGGGAAGCGCTCTCCATCACCTGGTCCACCTCGCGCGTTTCCACCGGTCCGCCCGGCTGGGCGATGCCGAGGAGGAAGGCCGAGCGGCTGTCGTCGACCGCGATGAGCGTCAGGCGGAGATGGCCCGTGCCACCGGCGCCCTCCGGGACCGCGCTGCCGCGTTTGCCCTCGCTCACCCTCAGCGCCACCGTGTGCGCGGGGCGGCCGCCGACCGTCGTCGGCCGGGACTCCGCGACCTCGGAACTCCCCTCGGGGTAGAAGAAGACCGCGTTCGACCGGGCGGCCCGCTCCGCCTGCTGCTGGAGTGCGGCCTGCGGCATGGCCGCGGCACGGCCGGCGAGGACGGTGCTGCCACCCTCACCGCTCGCGCCGGAGCCGGTCCCGGTGCCGGCATGTTCCTTGGTGACGGACGAGGTGAAGGCACCGATCAGCTTCTTCCCCTCCTCGTGCTCCCACCCTTCGGGGATCGCGTAGGAGAGCCCGGCCGCGCCGTCCGTCACCCGCGGCCGGCCGGCGAAGGGCGAGGAGTCCTCCTCACGCGTCAGCCACCACCCGGCGGCGATCCCGGCGACCAGCAGCAGGACCAGTGCCGCCACGGCGCCGGCCACCAGCTTCCGGCGGTGGCCCGGCCGACCGGCCGGAGCGGGCGCCGGGGGCGCGGGCGGAAAGGCGAGGTGAGGCGTCGTCGTCATGATCCAAGCATCGGGGATCCGGGGTGCCCAGGCCTGAGCACCCATACTCAGTCGCATACTCATTCGACGACGGCGGCCCGGGCAACCATCGGCGCGCTCACGGGTCCGGGCAGCCTGGAACCGTACGGGACATGGGCCCCGTCCTACGGGGCATGATCATTACAACCGACCCGAGCGTGGCCCGGCTCGCCGCCGCCTGGGAGCGCGTCCACCCCACGTCTCCCGCGGACGAAGCGGTACCTCTCGTCCTGGACTGCGCCCGCCGGCTCGCCGCCGACCCGGGCGGAGACG
This sequence comes from Streptomyces sp. KLMMK, assembly GCF_036961605.1. Lineage (NCBI taxonomy): Bacteria > Bacillati > Actinomycetota > Actinomycetes > Kitasatosporales > Streptomycetaceae > Streptomyces > Streptomyces sp. KLMMK. The sequence continues at coordinate 90,728 of NZ_JBAMDC010000004.1, read as the reverse complement.
AGGCCCGGATCTGGGTGTCCGGGCTGGTGGCGATGTCGGGTTACCTCGCCTGGCGCCCCGAGGAGGAGGCCGAGCGCGCCGCCCTCGACGCCCTTCGGGCCGCGGTCGAAGCGCTGGGCAGCCGGACCTGTTCGCACGACGGCCACCCGTACGAGGCCGGGATGGACTCGCTGGAGGACGAGGTCTGGAACGGTGAGACCGGACTGCTGACCGGACTGCTGACCGGCCGGCTCGCGGCGCCGGACGCCGACGCCGACTCCGAATCCGATTCGGACTCCGAATCCGGATCGGACACCGAATCGGACTCCGACGTCGCCGCCGTCGACCCCGAGAGGGTGCTGTGCCCCGGCAACGTCGCCGGGTGGGCACGGCTCGCCGCGGACGTGATCGCCCCGTTGACCGTCCGCCGCATCCCCGTGGGAGCACCGGGGTACCACCACAGCCGCATCAGCACCCTCTCGGGGATCGTGAACGACTACCCCTACGGCGATCCGCACGAGGACCTGAAGGGCGAGGCCGCCCGCCTTCCCTCCCGGCCCACCCGCGGAGTGCTGGCCGGCTACCTCGTGACCATGAACGCGACCTGCTGGTACGCGACCTCGGAGAGGATCACGGACCGCTCGGTACTGGACGCCATGGTCAAGGGGATCGAGGAGGCCCTTCCGCTGCTGGAGGACCGTCCGTGCACCCACGCCCCCGGCGAGCATCCCGACACCGACGATCCGGACTACGCGAGCCAGGTCGGTTACTTCCTGCGCAGCCCCGGCGGCCGGGCCGAGATCGCCGAATACTACGGGTGGAACGAGGAGGACGAGGCAGACCAGGAGGACGAGCCCCTGGATGGATGGGTGTGCCCGGCCTTCCTGCGTGATCTGGCCGAGGACACCCTCCTGGAGCTGGCGAGCGGCCTGAAGGCGTTCGAGCCGGCGGACGCCGGGGCTGCGGCCACCTGACCGCCGGGACTCAGCCGCCCGCGCGGACCCGTTCCAGCACCTTGACTCCGAGGTCCAGCGCCTCCTGCGGCCCGGCGACGCACTGCTGCAGGTCGACGAAGCAGCTGTCGGCGCCGGAGTCCCGTACTCCGGTGAGGACCGCGGCGATGTCCTCGGACGAGTCGCCCGGGCGCGGGTTGTGACGGATGTGCTGCCGCAGGGAGTCCGGGTCCCGGCCGGCCTCCTCCGCCGCCCGGCGGGCCACGCTCCACAGCCCGGCCTGGACGCCGGGCGCCAGGGCGACGCCGGCCCAGCCATCGGCCCGGCGTCCGATGCGGCGCATCGCGGCCGGTGAGAAGCCGCCCAGGTAGACGGGCGGGCGGGGCCGCTGGACGGGGCGGAGGCCGACGTGGGCGCGGGGAATGGTCCAGTGGGGCCCGTCGTGGGCGAACTCCGTCTCGCTCCAGATGCCGTAGAGGACGTCGAGGATCTCGTCCAGGCGGGCGCCCCGCCGGCCGAAGTCCCCGTTGACGGCGGTGTATTCGTCCCGCAACCAGCCGACGCCGAGCCCGACGTCCAGCCGTCCCCCGCTGACGTGGTCGAGCGAGGTGAGCGTCCGGGCGAGCAGCAGAGGCGGGTGCCAGGGAGCCGTCAGGGTGCTGGTGCCGAGCCGCACGCGGCTGGTGGCCGTGGCGGCGACGGTCAGCACGGTGAGGGGGTCCAGGAAGGTCTTGTACTGCTCCGGGTAGGGGTTCTCGGGTGTGTGTCCCGGATAGATGTCACTGGGGTCCACGGGGGTCAGCGCACGGTCTCCGACCCACAGCGAGTCGAATCCGGCGGCCTCGGCGTCCCGGGCGAACCCCGCGACCGACTCGGCCCGGGCATGGCTGCCGTACTGGGGCAAGGCAATACCTATCTCCATGAAGCCATCGTGGCGGGAGGGGCGGGCGGGAGCCGGTAACCGCGCCTGTGACTCCCGCCACCCGTCGCCTGTCACCCGTCGTCTGTCACCCGTGGCGCGTCACCCGTGGCATGTCACCCGGATGCCGCGCGGTCAGCGGCCCGGATGCCTTCCAGGGCCCGGGTGCCCGGGGCGCAGCTCTCGCCCAGTTCGCGGAGTTCGGCCGCCGTCAGCCTCCGGGCGGAGCCGCGCCGGGTGTGGTCGAGGAGTGCGCAGCCGGCGTCCAGCCACTGCGGGACCGGTTCGACGCCGGCGAACTCGGCGAGCCGGGTCAGTTCCTCGCGCGGGGCGTCGAGGAGGTCCTCGTAGGCGAGGGTGGTGCGCCGGTCCGCGGGCACGGGGCCGAGGAACTCCCCGCCCTGGATGACGAGGTCCGACCACAGAGCGCCGAACGTCCGCAGGGGCAGGTCCCGGTCCCGTACGAGGGCCGGATCGAAGCGGTCGCCGAGCAGCGGCGCCAGGTCCGGTGGGAGCGCGCGCACGTGCTCGTCGGTCAGGTCGGCGAGGTCTTCGACGCCGGCCCGTGCCTTGATCTCGCGCAGCAGGCAGATCGTGCGAAATCCGGGGTGGCGGCTCATGGACAGGGCGCAGTCGGGACCATCCCTGAACATGTGCACGAATCGCGCGTGCGGGAAGGCGGCCCGCAGCTGCGGCACCCAGCGCGTCGAGTAGCCGGAGCGCTCCACGACGGCCGTGCGCCCGAACCGTGCGCAGAGCAGGCCGAACAGCGCCAGGTGGTGCTCGGCAGCGGTGCGTTCGGGCCAGGGGACGACCGCTGAGCGCAGTTCGTCGAGGAGTGCGTCCGGGTCGTCGGTGAGGTGGGGCAGCACCATGAGGGAGAGCGCGGGGATGCCGGTGGTCTCCGACGCGTACCGCCCGGGGCGGCGCGGGTAGAGGAACTCCGGCAGCGGCAGTCCGCTGCGGATCAGCCGCTCGTAGCGCGGCACGGGCCGGGCGAGCGGCTGCCAGAACTCCTCGCCGGTCACCTTGCCTTCGGGGAACGCGGTGTCGCCCACCGAGGCCATGAACTCGTTGAGGCTGAGGACGTCCGGGTGGGCGTTGACGATACGGGACAGAGCGGTCGATCCGCTGCGGCCCGTGCCGACGACGAAGGTCAGGGTTCTCATCATGCTCACTCCGGCTCAGGCCCGGGCCGCCGGCGCTGCCGCCGGTGCCGGTGCCTGCGCCTGCGCCTGCTGCGCGGCACGGCGTCGCGCCGCGCCGGCCCCCGCCGTATCGCCGAGCCGTTCGGCGAGCCGGGCCTGCGCGCCCCAGTTGTACGGGCACAGGGGGCGCACGTTGATGCGCTCGCTCAGCAGCATGCGCGCGATGTCGTGCTGCCCGCTGCGCACGGCCGCCTCCACCAGGGTCCGCTGGACGGCGTCCCGCTGCGCGTGGCTGCCTCCGAACGCCGCGACTCGGTGCCGGATCGGGAGCAGGAGGCCGACGACGTCGTCGTAGCGGCGCTTGCCGTAGGCGACGAACGCCCGGCACACCGGCAGGCCGACCTCGGCGGTCATCGCCGCGTTGGACAGTCCGGCCGTGTGCGGGCCGGCCTGCCGCACCCAGGCCTCCCGGTCCCGGATGAGGCTCTCGGCCTCGGCCATCCGGTCCGCCCCTACGTGGGCCATGACGGCATGCGCGTCGTTGAAGGCGTAGTAGGCGCCGTCCTGCCGTGCCGTCCAGGCGTCGGAGAGCACGGCCCAGCGGTCACCGGTGTCGACGTCGGCGCCGGGTCCGGTACCGGTGCCGGTGCCGGACCCGGCGCCATTGGCGTCGCCGGTCAGGTAGAGCCGCCACAGCAGGGACGCCGCGTCCAGCATCTCCATCGCCAGCCCGGCCGATTCCTCGTTGTGGAGGACGGCGTCGTAGACGTCGAGGACCCGGCCGGTGCGGCCCGCCTCAAGGTTGTAGAGGGCGTAGTGCCACCAGTTGTGGACGTTGAGGTAATTGCCGTCCGCCCAGTCGGCCGTCCGGTCGTCCAGGTAGCGGATCCCGTCCGCGAACCGTCCCGTCATCTCATAGGCGTGCACGACGGCGTGGATCCCCCACACGTCGCGGGCGTTGCGCTCCACGGCCGCCAGGCCCACCTGCTCCGACTGCGCGTAGTGGCCCGCTTCCTCCAGGCCGAACGCGGACATGCCGAGCAGCAGGCCGTAGTGCGGGTCGTCCTCGTCCCAGGCGGACAGCGCCCCGCCGATGCGGTCGCGCAGCAGTACGGCGTTGCCGGTGAAGAAGTCGGTCTGGTGGCCCACCGCCAGGGCCAGCGCGTCCCGCGGGTGGGCCACGTGGAGCTCGCCGAGCACGCGGCCGGCTCCCAGGATGTCGCCGTTCAGCCAGGACGAGGCGGCCTCGATGTGCATCCGCTCCCGCGGGGTCACCTCCGAGAGATGCACGCCCCTGCGGAAGTCCTCGAAGGACTTCCGCGCCGCCGCCGCGTCCTTCTCCTCCGTGCCCAGCAGACCGAGGTACGCCAGGAGGACGTTGCCCATGACCGAGCGCGGCGAATCGGCGACCGCCGCTTCCGCCTCGGTGGCGACCTCGGAGCGGAAGAAGAGCAGGGATTCCAGCGCCTTCTCGTAGTGCCGCACCGCATCGGTGCCGGTGAACGTCATCGCCTGAGCATGCCGGTCCGTTCCCACTCCCACTCCTCCCGCTCGACCGCCGTGACAGCCGCCGTGACAAGGCCACTCCGCCCGGCCGGGCGCCGCGGCGACGGCAGTACATGCCTGCCCGGTCCTGCGCGCCCGGACGCATGATCGCGGGGTTGTCGTGAAGCGGCCTCCCGCGGCCGCGCCGGAGGCCGGAGGCCGGACGAGCATTCCGGATGACCAGGCGGGGGTGGACGACCGGACCCCGGAGTGCCGGCCGGCTGGGGGCATACTGGCCCACAGGCAAGTCGACCTGATCATGCAGCAGCCGAGCAGAAGAGCCAAGGAGCCATCGTGTCCATCCACGACGTGGAGATCGGCGCCCTCCGGGGCGGCCCCGCGAATCTCGCGCAGTACCGCGGCAAGGCCGTCCTGGTCGTCAACGTCGCCTCGAAGTGCGGCCTGACCCCGCAGTACGCGGCGCTGGAGAAGCTGCACGAGACCTACGCGCCGCGCGGCTTCACGGTGCTGGGCGTCCCGTGCAACCAGTTCATGGGTCAGGAGCCCGGATCCGCCGAGGAGATCGCCTCCTTCTGCTCGGCCACCTACGGCGTGACCTTCCCGATGACGGAGAAGACCGACGTCAACGGCGAACAGCGGCACCCCCTGTACACCGCCCTCGTGGGCACCGCGGACGCCGAGGGTCACACCGGCGACATCCGCTGGAACTTCGAGAAGTTCCTCATCGCCCGGGACGGCAGCGTCGCCGCCCGCTTCAGCCCGCAGACCGAGCCCGACGCCCCCGAGGTCGTCTCGGCCATCGAAGCGGCCCTGCCCGCCTGACGCCTTTCCTCACCGTCGCCGCACGGCGCGGCAGATCACCGTCGGCCCTCGGCCGTCAACGGTGATCTGCCGCGGGCGGCCCCGCGGCCGTCCCCCGCCCTTCCGCCGCCTACGCCTCACCGGCGGCGCTCACCCCGCGCCGGACCGGGTGCGGGTTGAGCCGGGCGAAGCCTTCCTGGCGCTCGTAGGGGAAGTACGGGTACGGCGCGGTCGTGGTGCTCGCGGCGTCGAGCCTCGCCACCTGATCGGCGGTCAGGTTCCACCCCACCGCGCCCAGGTTCTGCCGCAGTTGCGCCTCGTTGCGGGCGCCGATGATGACGGAGGAGACCGTCGGGCGCTGCAGCAGCCAGTTGAGGGCGATCTGCGGCACGGTCCTGCCGGTTTCGAGGGCGATCTCGTCGAGGGCGTCGACCACCCGGAACAGCAGTTCGTCGTCCACGGGAGGGCCGTAGTCCGCGGTGGCGTGCAGACGGCTGCCGGCCGGCAGCGGCCGGTCCCGGCGGATCTTGCCGGTGAGGCGTCCCCAGCCCAGGGGGCTCCAGACGACGGCGCCGACGCCCTGGTCGAGGCCGAGCGGCATCAGCTCCCACTCGTAGTCCCGGCCTATGAGGGAGTAGTAGACCTGGTGCGCGGCGTAGCGCTGGTAGCCGTGCTTGTCGGCGGCGCCGAGGGATTTCATCAGCTGCCAGCCGGCGAAGTTCGAGACGCCGGTGTAGCGGATCTTCCCGGCCCGTACGAGGTCGTCGAGGGTGGAGAGGGCTTCCTCCACGGGGGTGCCCGCGTCGAAGGCGTGGAGCTGGAAGAGGTCGATGTAGTCGGTGCCGAGGCGGCGCAGGGCGTCCTCGACGGCCTTGACCAGGCGTGAGCGGGAGGTGCCCGCGTCCGCCGGGCCGTCGCCCATCGGCAGCCCCGCCTTGGTGGAGATGATGACCTCGTCGCGGCGGCCCTTGAGCGCGGCGCCGAGCACCTCTTCCGAAGCGCCGGCGGAGTAGACGTCGGCGGTGTCGAACATGTTGAGACCCGCCTCGAGGCAGATGTCGATGAGGCGGCGTGCCTCATCGGCGTCGGTGTCGCCCCAGGCGCCGAAGAGCTCTCCGCGCCCGCCGAACGTGCCCGCGCCCATGCTCAGCGCCGGAACCATCAGTCCTGAAGCGCCCAGTCGTCGGAATTCCACAGCGGTTCCCTTCCCCTTGTCCCCTCGTGCCCCGCCTGCGCCGTGCAGGCCCGGGCGGCAGCACTACCGGGATCGGCGTCCCGTTAAGATGGGTTCACCGTAGCAGAGACCGAGCCCCTAATGGAATAGGAGTCCCGTTATGGAGTCCAGGAGTGCCGATCCGGGAACCGTGCGCCCCGGCGGGCGCACCGCCCGCGTGCGAGCCGCAGTCCTGCAGGCCGCCGGAGACGCCCTGGCCGAGGGCGGGCTGTCCGGCCTCGATCTCGCCGACGTGGCGCGGCGCGCGGACGTCGGCAGGACGACCGTGTACCGCCGCTGGGGAACGCCAGCGGCCCTGGTCGCCGACCTGCTCGCGGACATGGCCGAGCAGTCCCTCCCGCGCGCCCGCACGGGCACCCTGCAAGGCGACCTGCGCGCCAATGCCCGCCTCGTGCAGCGCACGCTGGCCGACCCGCGCCAGGGACCGCTCTTCAAGGCGGTGATCGCCGCCGCGACCTGCAACGACGAAGCGGCGTCGGCCCTCCGCCTCTTCTACGCCACCCGCGTCACGGAGTGGGAGCCCTGCGTCCGGGAAGCCGTCGAGCGGGGCGAACTGCCCGGGGGGACCGACACCCGCGAGGTCGTCCGGGCCGTCTCCGCTCCCCTCTACTACCGCCTGCTGACCACGGGCGAGGTACTCGACGAAGCGGCGGCGGACCGGGCAGCGGCGGTCGCGGTAGCAGCCGCGCAGGCGGGAGCCTTCGTCACGGCCGAGGCTCCGGCCAAACAGTGAAACGAATGCGTCATCGCGAGGCGAACGGCGGCATCCGGCACACGGCGGGTGAAAAAGTCCGGTGCAGTCCCCCACTCAGGTCCCCTGCCCAGGCGCCTCATCCGGGGCCGCCGGGGCCGGTGGGGCCGGTGAACGCACCACTCGACGAAAGGACCTTTCGTGAGTAAGAGGACCACCACACTGCTGGCAGCCGCCGCACTCACCGTCGTCGCCCTCGCCGGGCAGGCGGGCGCCGCGGAGACCTCGGGCCACGCCGCCCCGGCCGCAGCGAGTGCAGCGGCCGGGCCGGGCGCCCAGGCCACCCGTACCGTCCACGCCCCGTTCACCCTGGAGCAGAACCAGTCCCTGGCCTCGGACACCGCCAATCTGGTCATGCAGTCCGACGGCAACCTCGTCATATACGACGAGTTCGGCAGAGCCCGCTGGGCCTCCAGAACCGTGGGCAAGGGGTGGAGAGCCGCCTTCCAGGAGGACGGCAACTTCGTGGTGTACACCCGCTCGGGCAAGGCCGTCTGGTCGTCCAGGACGGCCGGACACCCGGGCTCGCGCCTGGTCGTGCAGGACGACGGCAATGTCGTCATCTACGACGGCAGCCAGGCGATCTGGGCCTCCGGCACGAACCACTGATCCCACGCATCTGTCGCGCATCCGTCGCGCATCCGGGTCAGCCGGGCCCGGATGCGCTGCGGATACGGCCTCTCGGGGGCATGATCACCGGGACCGGACTCCGGGACCGGTCCCGGTCGCTCCCGGTGGACCGCTGCGCATCGGCCCGTGTCGCAGGAGCTGCGCAGAGGGGGTGGGGAGGTAAGCAAGGGACATGCGCATTCGGTTCCTCCCGGCAGACCCCGGCTCCGCGGGACGCCGGCGCGCGCTGATTGCCGCCCCGCTGGTGCTCATCGCCGTCATCATGGGGACCGACCTGGTGACCGGCCCCGACATCCACCTAGGCCCCCTGCTGGTAGCCGCCCCCGCACTCACCGCGACCTTCGGCGGCAAGCGGCTGACCGCCTTCATCGGCGCCCTGGCCGTGGGCGCCCAGATCGCCCTCGGGTTCATCTTCGGCCGGACCACGACCGCCGATCACCAGACGCAGACCGGAGCCCTGTTCCTGGCCGTCTGCTTCATCGTCGCCTTCCGCGCCCTGCGCGAGCGCCACGAAGAGGCACTGGACCGGGCCCGGTGGATCGCCGACGTCGCACAGAAAGTCCTGCTCAAGCCCCTGCCCTCCCGCATCGGCCCCCTGGAGCTCGCCTCGGCGTACACGGCGGCCGAGGCCGAGGCGCAGATCGGCGGCGACCTCTACGCGGCCGTGCGCGCCCGCGACGCGACCCGCGTCATGATCGGGGACTGCCGCGGCAAGGGACTGGACGCCGTCGGGGACGCCGCCCTCCTCCTGGGCGCCTTCCGCGCCGCCGCCCACCGTTTCCCGCCCCTCCCCCGCCTCGTCGCCCACCTCCACAACACCGTCTACTGGGACGCGGAGGAGCCCGCCGACGAGCTCGCGGCGGGCGAGAGCTTCGTGACCGCGGCCGTGCTGGAGATCCCCGACGACCGGCCCCTGGTCCACGTCATCAGCTGCGGCCATCCGCCGCCGCTGATCGTCCGCGACGGGGAGGTCGTCACCCTGGCGGTCGCCGACCCCAATCTGCCCTTCGGCCTGGGCACACCCACGACGGAGGCCGACTACGAACCCGAGGACTTCGCCTTTCGCGACGGCGACCTCCTCCTGCTCTACACCGACGGGGTCATCGAGGCCCGCGGCGCCCACGGCGCCTTCTACCCCCTCGCCGAGCGCCTCGCCTCCTGGAACGAACGCGAACCGCGGCGCCTGATCCAGCGCATCCGCCAGGACCTGCTCGCCCACGCCGGTGGGGCCCTCAACGACGACGTCGCACTGGTCGCCATCCGCCGCAGCCCTCTGTGACTGCCCCGGGCCCCGGGTATGCGGCGAGGGCGGTGGCGCCCCGGGTCGGTGCGGGGGTGCCACCGCCCTCGGCGGAGTGCGGGGTGGTGCTAAAAGGCTGTGCGCTGATCGGTGCTGATCGGTGCTGATCAGTAGGCGGAATTGACGTTGTCCATCGAGCCGTACTTGTCAGCGGCGTAGTTGCAGGCAGCGGTGATGTTGGCGACCGGGTCGTAGATGTCCCAGGACGTGCCCTCGACGTGGTACGCCTTGAACGTCGGGTCGATCATCTGCAGCAGACCCTTCGACGGAACACCGTTCACCGCGTTGATGTCCCAGTCGTTGATCGCACGCGGGTTACCGGTCGACTCACGCAGCACATTGCGCTTGATGCCGTCGTACGAAGCCGGAATACCCTTCGCCCGCAGAATCTCCAGGGACTCATTGATCCAGCCCTCAAGATTGTCGGCGTAAGCCTTCTTCGCCGGAGCGGCCGGGGCGGCCGGGGCGGCAGGCTTCGCCGGGGCAGCGGGCTTGGCAGCCGGCTTGGCGGCAATCGCCTTGCGCTCAGTGGAACGGTTGGCAGCCTGCTCGGCGGCACGCTCCTCGGCGACCTTCACCTTCGCCGCAGTGTCCGCGCCGGCCTTGGCAGCAGCCTTGGCAGCAGCGTCGGCCTGCTTCTCCAGCTCGCCCTGCTGCGTCTCACCGAAAGCCTCAGCACTCCACGCCACCGGCTTCACCGCAGCAGCAGCCGGAGCGGCATCAGCGGCGAAAGCATGCGGCGCGACAGCCACCGCAACGACAGCAGCACCGGTCGCGGCAATACCGGCGACGGAGAACTTGTGAACCTTCGGCAGACGGGCATAAGCGGAGACGGTGGAGCGCATAACTGAGCTGAACCTTCCAATCGCGGATGTCGCCCGGCCCTGAAGCGGCGCAGAAATCAAGCGCCGTTTCTCGGTCGACGGCGCCCAGCGACCCCGTAATTGTTAGCGGCGGCGAAAACGCCTGACAAGGGCTGTGACCTACTACGCTCCTTCATTGCCGGCGCGCGATTACCCGCCCTGTCCCCGTATTCACCCGCGGCTGTTCACTACCGGGATTCGTAAGTGATCCGGGCCTCATGGGCGTCCTCACACGCCACCACCCCCGAAACAACACAAAGCGAGCACGAAGACGCACAGCGTCAGCGGATTTCCGGGGGCTCCAGGGCCGCTCAGGAAGCCTGGTCGAGGGACGCGCGGGGGTGCGGGATCGTGGTTTCCGTGGGCGTCTCCGTGGCCTGCTGCAGGGAGACGGTCCGGGCCGGAGCGGGGATGCGGATGCCCTCGGTGCGGTAGCGCTGGTGCAGGCGCTTGATGAACTCATGTTTAATGCGGTACTTGTCGCTGAACTCGCCGACCCCGAGGATCACCGTGAAGCCGATCCGGGAGTCCCCGAAGGTGTGGAACCGCACGACAGACTCGTGGTCCGGGACGGCGCCCTCGACGTCCTTCATCACGCTCTCGGCAACCTCGACGGTGATCCGCTCCACGCGTTCCAGGTCGCTTTCGTAGCCGACGCCCACCTGCACCGTGACGGACAGCTTCTGTTCGGGCCGGCTGAAGTTGGTCATGTTCGTGCCGGCCAGCTTGGCGTTCGGGATGATGACCAGGTTGTTGTTGAGCTGCTCGACCACCGTGATGCGCCAGTTGATGTCGCGGACGTAGCCTTCTTCACCGCTGCTGAGTCGTATGTAGTCGCCCGGCTGGACCGTCTTCGAGACGAGGATGTGCACGCCCGCGAAGAGGTTGGCCAAGGTGTCCTTCAGCGCCAGGGCGATCGCCAGGCCACCGACGCCGAGGGCGGTGAGCAGCGGGGCGATGGATATGCCGAGGGTTTCCAGCATGACGAGGAAGCCCATCGCCAGGACCGCGATGCGCGTGATGTTCACGAATATCGTGGCCGATCCGGCCACACCCGACCTGGACTGCGCCATGGAGCGCACCAGTCCGCTGATGACCCGGGCGGCGGTGAACGTCGCGATGAGGACGATGATGCCCATCAGCACCTCGTCGACGACGTGACCGACCTGGCGGGTCAGCGGGAGGGCTCCGGCGGCCGCGGCCACACCGGCCGCGACCGCGCAGCCGGGTGCGAGCGTGCGCAGCACGTCGACGATGATGTCGTCGCCCTGCCAGCGGGTTCTGAGGGCGCGCACGCCGAGCCAGCGCAGGACCACCCGCAGCACGAGGGCGACGGCCAGGCCCGCGGCGATGGCGATGCCGGCGACGATGATGTCATGCAGTGTCAGATCCCGGTTCACCGGTGTCCTCCCCGCCCTGCGGAGGAGGGAGCGGCGGCGTCGTGCGCTGTCGCCGGAAGGTCGGAGTAATGATTCGTCACCTTGTACCTGTCTGTCCCGACGGATCGTGCTCGCGCAGGGGTACGGCAGTTCCGCTCGACCCGGCGCGAGAAGTCATCCTGCACCACGCCCGTTTCACACCTGCACGCCCGGGTGGCAGTTCCGACGCTCCGTCAGTGAACCGCGCCCCGCCGACGGAAGGCGCAGCTCACGGACGCGCGAGTGGGGCGGGTGGGGCGGGTGACAAGGTGTCAGTCGTCGAGCAGCCGCCATGCGGTGAGGGCGAGCCGGGCGCGGACCAGGCCGGCGTCGCGCCCGGTGGACCCCTGCCCGGAGGGTGCTTGCCGCGTGAGCGTGTGCGGGTCCGGGGCGGTGGCCTCCCGGCCGTCGGGTCCTATGCGGATCGCGCGGGCGGGGCCGATTGCCCGCCGGACGGCGGCTGACCGAACAGCGGCTGACCGGAAAGCGACTGAGCCGACAGCGACTGAGCGGACGGACGACGGGACAGGCGTGACAGCGGAGACGAACGGGTGCGCAAGCGGCGGCAGGAGGTCACCGTGTCGCTTCCGGCGCCTGTCTGCTGAGGTGACGGACTCGATTATCCATCCCCCGTGCGGTCCGGGAGCCGGGAACCATGCACATCAGCATTGGCCAACGCTCCGTCCGCCGGCACCGGGACGTCGCCGCGCATCCAGGCGGAGCCGATCGCTGCGGGGGCCGCTTCATGTATCGCATCATTTTGTCGGTCGACGACCTGGCACGCGTGAGGATCAGTGAATCGGATCTCCTCTCCATGGAGGCGCTGTTCGCCCTGGAGGCGCTCCGGGAAGGCCGTGGAGAGGGCTTTCGCGCATGGCGGCAAGGAGTGTGCGGAGGCGGCCGCCGGGCCGATCCGAGAATGGAGCGGGTCGCGACGCTGATCCGGGTTCCGGGCGGGCCGGGAAAGTTGCTGGAATTATGTACCGGCGGGGGACGGCACACCGTGCTTCCCCCGAACGGGGCCGGGGTTCCCGCCGTGTCCGTGCGTTCCGCGGTCCAGGACTTCCAGCAGATGGCCGTCGCTCCGCACTGGGGACGGATCCGCGCCTATCTGGGCGAGGTCCGGGACACCCTGCGGGACATCATGTGCCGTGACGGCGTGGAAGTGCTGCTGGACTCGCTGGGTCCGGGAATCCGCTGGAACGCACCGGCCTTGGAGATCGCAGGCGTACGTTCCGGAGAGAGGGAACTGGACGGCAGCGGGCTGGTGCTGGCTCCGTCCTTGTTCCTGCAGCGCGCAGGGCATGTGCTCCCGCCGGCTCGGCAGGGCGCGCACCGCGCCCCCGTCCTGGTGTTTCCCGACCGCCCGGGACCGGAGGAGCTGACGCGGTTGCTGGGCGGCGGACGGGCAGCCGGTCCGCAGTGCGGGCCGGACAGCCTCGCGGCCCTGGTCGGGCGGACCAGAGCGGCCGCACTGCGTGCCCTGCGCGAGGGCTGTACCAACGCCGAGCTGGCGGAACGGCTCGGCGTGTCCGCGGCCGCGGTGAGTCAGCACATGGCCGTCCTGCGGGCCGCCGGCCTGGTCTCGACGCGTCGCAACCGCAGCCATGCGATCCACACCGTCACCCGTCTCGGCCACCTCCTGTTACGAGGCGAGGCGGCGGAGCGGCACCCGGCCGAGCCGCATCCGGCCGAACGGCGCCCGGCTGAGCGGCACCCGACGGAACGACACCTGACAGAACCCGCACTGCGCGGGGCGGCGTTGCCGCAGGTCCGGGACAGACGGGCGCCCGCGGCAGCAGCGGTGGCCCTGTGACGGCTCGTCTCCGGGACGCCGGCATTCCCCGGCTGCTCGGCGAACACGTGCGTTGTGGATACCGCGCGCCTGTCCGGTCGGCCACCCGCGACAACTCTCAGGAATTCAAGGGAAATCGCTTGACGATACGGATCCGGGCCGCTCGCCCCCGGCATTACCGGATGGTAGATCTCCGGTTAAGCGTGAACTTACGCCGATTGCCGGGCGACGGTGAGTGGGTGGAGGATTCTCGTAGCGGAACGGAAAAGCGTTCCGCCCACCGGAAGCACCGGAAGCACCGCACGAAGAACTCCGGTATCCGGTAACCCTTTTCATACTTTGACGACGGCATAAGAAGATGCCGCCTGCAGCACGGCGGGAGGGCACCATGGATCCGAGGTACGAGGCGTACACCATCGCAGATTCCACGTGGTACGAGCCGCTGGACCGCTGCCAGGATTCGGATTCCCTGTTCTCCCTCTCGGTGCGGGAAATTCCCTCCGGATGGCGGCGGGAACACCAGGGCGTATGGGAATTCCTGACGCCCGGTGACGCCGCACGGCTGCCGGAGCAGGGCTGGAAGATCCACGTGAGTGCGACGCCCGGCGCCGCCGAGGAGACGGTGGAGGCGGCCTGGGACGTCTGCCGGCGGCTGGGGCTTCCGTGGAAGTTCCTGCGCAGCCGGCAGATCGTCGCCGCGATGAACACCAAGTACGCCCACCGGGCCGCAAGCGGCAAGGCGGTGACCGTCTACCCCCGGACCACGGACGAGCTGCGCACGGCCCTGGAGGAGCTCGGCACGGCGATGCACGGGCGGCCCGGGCCGTACGTACTGTCCGACCGGCGCTGGAACGACGGCCCGGTGTCGGTCCGCTACGGGGCCTTCACGCTGATGTGGTGCGAGCTCGCCGACGGCACCCGCGTCCCCGCGATGCGCACCCCTCAGGGGCAGCTCGTGCCCGACCCCCGCCGCCCGGTCTTCACCGTCCCCCCGTGGGCCGGCGTCCCGGACTTCCTCGCGGAGCAGCCGGCAGCCGATGGAGCATCGGCCTCGCTCGGCGGCTACGAGGTCCGCAAGGCGCTCCACTTCTCCAACGGCGGGGGCGTGTACCTCGCGGCCGGCAGCGACGGCGGACAAGTCGTCCTCAAGGAGGCCCGGCCGTACGCCGGCCTCGACGCCAACGGCCTGGACGCGGTCGCCAGACTGCGCACCGAGGACGAGGTCCTCGGCAGACTCGGGCACCTGCCGTTCGTCCCGCGCCGGTACGGCTCCTTCACGGCCTGGGAACACCACTACCTCGCCATGGAGTACGTCGAAGGGGAGACCGTCAGCGCCTGGCTGGGGCGCGAGCACCCGCTCACCCGCCACCGGCCCACCGCGGCGGCCCGTCACCGCTTCGCCGCCTCCGTCGTCGAGCGGATGGAACAGGTCGCGGAATGCGTACGGGCGCTGCACGAGGCCGGAGTGGCCTTCGGCGACCTCCACCACCGCAACATCCTGATCCGGCCCGACGGCACCGTGGCGCTCGTGGACTTCGAGCTCGCCACCTCGGTCGGCTCGGTCCGCAGTGCCGCGCTGGGGGCGCCCGGCTTCGCCGACCCCGCCCTCACCGATCCGCGCGAGGCGGATCTGTTCGCCCTGGGCTGCTGCCAGCTCGCCGCCCTCGTCCCCCTCACCGTGCTGACCTTGCGCAACCCCCGCGCCGTGGGCTCACTGATCGAGCTGGCCCGCGCTTCCTTCCCTTCCCTGCCGGCGGAGTTCCTTCGGCAGATGACCGAACGCCTGGCGCTGTCCCCCACGCTGCGCCCCCACTTGCCACCTTCCGGAACGCCCGCAAGAACGCCCGCAGAAACGCCCGCAAGAACAGCTGCAGGAACGCCGGGCGGCATCGGCGACCCGCCGAAGCCGACCGCTCAGACCGCTCAGACCGGTCCGACCGCTCCGACCGCTCCGACCGCGGAAACGTTGCTGCAAGGCATCTCCCGCTCCGCCGACCCCGGCCGTAAGGACCGGCGCTACCCCTGCGACGTGACCGGGTACCGTCCGGGCGCCTCACTGGGACTCGCGTACGGCACGCCCGGCGTGCTGTGGGCACAACGTGCCGCCGGAAGCACAGTTTCCGGAGAGGACGTGGAGTGGCTGGTCGATGCCGCGCGCCGGGCTCCCCTGGACGCGCCGCCCGGTCTCTACGACGGGCTGGCAGGTGCCGCGTGGATCCTGCACCGCCTGGGACACCCGCAGGGCGCGAACCTGGTCGACCGCCTTCTGGCCGGCCCCCTGCCCGCCTCACCGGGTCTGTTCGGCGGACTGACGGGAATTGCCCATCTCTTCCTGGACTCCGGACTCAAGGACGAAGCGCTCGCCCTCGCCCTGCGGGTACGTGCACAGGTGGGGGTCAAGGGACTGCTGGACCGGCCGGGGCTGATGTACGGCTGGTCGGGACCGGCGGTGCTGTTCGCCCGCTGCGCGGAAGTGACCGGAGACCTGCAGTGGGCGGCGGCGGCCGAACGCGCCGTACGCTGCGACCTGGTGCACGCCCGCGACGTGGACGGCATGCTGCAGATGCACAGTTCGAGCCGGCTGCTGCCCTACCTGGCGGAAGGCTCCGCCGGCGTCGCAATGGCCGCCCTCGCGCTTCCCCCGCCCCAGGCGGCCGCAGCCGGTGCCGACGGCATCGTGGCCGGCGCCGCCCGGGCCGGCGCAGTGGAAATCGTCCTGCAGGGCGGGCTGTTCAACGGCCGCTCCGGACTGGCGTACCTGCTCTCGCACGCCCCGGCCCGTACGGGGCGGTGGCGAGCCGAGCTGGACAGCCATCTGCGGGCCCTTTCCCTGCACTTGGCGCCGTACGAGGACGCTCACGTCCTGCACGGCGACCAGCTGGTCCGTCTCTCGACGGACCTGGCGACCGGCTCCGCCGGCGCGGTGATCGCGCTCGTCGCCGCCCAGAACCCCGGCAGCCGTCTGCTCCCCGGCGCTCACCCCACCTGCGGGTGGCCGGCCGCCGGGAGCGACGCTCCGGACCACCCGGCCCCACAAGCCTGCGAGAGGAGGTGAGAAGACATGCAGAACATTCTCGCTCTGCAGGAGCTCGACGAGGAGACCGTCCTCGACGCTCCCCTGAGCTCCGTCAGCGTCGTGGTGTGCCACTGACACCGCGGCCGGCGCAGCCCGGGACCGGACCGGACCCTCTCCCACCGCACCACCACACCCCTGAAGGAGGTGTACGGACATGCTGAACATTCTGGCCCTGCAGGAGCTCGACGAGGAGACGATCGTCGACGCCCCCATCAGCACCATCAGCCTCGGCGGCTGCCACTGAGAGACCGCCCCGGCGCAGACCGGGACCGACCCTTCCCCACCGCGCCCCCGAAGGAGGTGACAAGGAATGCTGAACATTCTCGCTCTGCAGGAGCTCGACGAGGAGACTGTCCTCGACGCTCCCCTGAGCTCCGTCAGCGTCGTCGTGTGCCACTGACGCTTGGTCATGAACGGTCGCACCGGCCGTAAATGAGCGCGGGGAGGCCACAATGTGGGTGGCCTCCCCTGCGCTGCTTCCAGCTTACGCACTGTGGAGGGCAGAAGACAGTGTCCGAGGCGTCCCGTCCCTCTCGCCCCCTCGCCGGACCGATGCGCATGCGCCGCCTCTTCCTCGCCGAAGCGCGCGCCCACCCCGGCCGCCTGGCCGGAGCCGCGGTGGCCTGTGCCATGACGGCGGCGGGAGTGGGCGCCTGCACGCTGCTCCTGATCGGTGCGGGCCGCGCGGACTTCCCCGCCCGCTCCGTGGCGGCGGCCCAGGCCCAGGACGCCCGCGATCTGCTCTCCCTGCTGCTCTCCATGCTGCTGATGTGCGCCGTGCTGGTGATCGGCTCGACCGTGTCGCTGTGGACGGGGCAGCGGCTCGGGCAGTTCGCCGTCCTGCGCGCGCTCGGCGTCACGGCCGGGCGGCTGCGGCGCCTGGTCGCCGGTGACGTGGCCCGGCTCGCGGTCGCCGCGGCCGCCGTGGGAGCCCTGGGCATGCTGCCCCTGGCACACGCGGGGCGACGTCTTCCGGTGAACCGCGAGCTCTTCCCCGAAGCGGCCTCCCTGCCCTCCTCGGGCCAGGTCTGGGGCACGGCCGTAGGCGTGTGCGTCGCCACCGGGGCCGTGGCCGTCCTGGCCGCGATGGCCAGCGTCTTCGCCGCCGGGCGCGTCAGCCCCGGCGCGCTCATGAAGGACACGGAAGGGTCCCTGGCGTCCCGCCGCAGCCGGGCGCGGCTGCTGACCGGCCTGACGATGGCCGTGATGCTGTGCGTTCCGCTGCTGTACGTCATGGCCTTCACCCGACTCCCCTCAACGGTACGGGCCGCCGTCGCCCCCGGTCTCGCCCTGGTGCTCATCCCCACGCTCGCCGTCCTCGCGCCGTGGATCGTGCCCCTGCTGACCCGGCCGGTGTGCACCGTCCTGCGGATCGCGGACCGGCGGGTGGGACGCATCGCCGCCGCAGGGCTGCGGGCGGCTCCCGCGCGGACGACCGCCATGGCGGTACCCGTCCTGCTCGCGGTGGGGATCGCCGTCTGCCTGATGGGCACCGGCGCCACCATGGGAGAGGCCGTCGCGCGCCAGACGGGCGACGGGCTGCGCGCCGACGGCGTGGTCACCGCCCGCCCCGGGCACCGGCTTCCCGCACGGCCCGCCGCGCCCTCCGGCGTCACCGCCACGGTGCTGGTGTCCACGCGGATCACCGCCCCCGCCACGTCTCTCGACGACCAGCCCTCTCCCGTGGACGCCTGGGGGGCCGACGGTTCCGCGCTCGTGAAGTCCCTGGACCTCAAGGAACGCGAAGGCCGGCTGTCGGCGCTGCGGGAGGGGTCCTTCGCCGCCGGCGTCGGCCAGGCCGAGGCCCATCACTGGCGGCTCGGCCAGAAGGTCCGGCTCGCCCTGGCGGACGGGTCCCGCCCCGAGCTGACCCTCGTCGCCGTCTACGAACGCGACCTCGCCTTCCCGGCGTTCGTCATCGCCCGCACCACGGCCCTGCAGCACACCCGGGAACCGTACGCCGACCGGATCCTGCTCAGCGGTGCGTACCGCTCCTGGCCGAAGGAAACCGGTCAGACCGTCGCCTCCCGTGCGCAGTACCTCGACGACCTCAAGCCCCGCAACCCCGCCGACGACCTCGCCTCGCGCCTGATCGTCTCCGTCGTCAGCGGCTATGCGCTGCTGGCCGCGGCCAACACCGCGTCCCTGGCCCAGCGCGACCGCCGCGCCCAGCGCGCCCACCTGCGCGCCCTCGGGCTGGGCAGAGGCCAGCTACTGCGCTGCGTGCTCTACGAAGCGCTCGGCGCGGCCGCCGTCGGGGCGGCGCTGGCGGCCGCCACGGCACTGGCCTGCCTGGTCCCCTTCGCCGCCGCCCTGGGCACCGGGGCGCTGCCCGCCCTGGACGTGCCGTGGACCGCGGCGGTCCTGGCCGCCGCCGTCCTGGCGGTCGCCCTGCCCTCGGTGATGACCGCCCACCCGATGTCCACCGTCCGGCAACAGTTCGCAAGGAGAGCGGCGTGAAGCAGCCGAAGCAGAAGCTGGGCAGGCGGTTCTGGCTGCTGTTCAGCGGGGAGGCCGCCTCCGCCGTGGGCACGGCGGCCTCGGTCATCGCCCTGCCCATGGTCGCCTACCAGGTGAGCGGCGACGTCCGGCACGCCGGATTCACCAGTACCGCGCTGTCCCTGGGGATCGTGGCGGCCCGGCTGCCCGCCGGGGTGCTCGCCGACCGCTACGAACGCCGCACGCTCCTCCTCCTGGGCAACGCCGTCGGCGCCCTGGTGCTGGGCGCCCTGGCCGTGCTCCGGGCGGCGGGCTCCGTCCACCCGGGCGCGCTCCTGACCGCCGCCTTCCTCCTCGGCGCCGTGGGCAGCACCCTGGCCCCCGTCGAGAACGTGGCCGTACGCACCTTCGTCCAGGCCGACCTCCTGCCCCGCGCCCTGGCCCTGGTCCAGAGCCGTGCCGCACTCGCACTGATCGTCGGCCCCCTCGTGGCGGGCGTGCTGCTCAGGGCCAACGCTGCCTGGGTCTTCGCCGCCGACGCCCTGACCTACCTCACCGCGGCCTGCTGCGCCTTCCTTCTTCCCGCCGAAGCAGGCCCCACCGGCAAGCAGCAGCCTGCGCTCCGGGCCGTCACAGAGGGCCTGCGCTTCCTGTGGCGGTCCCCCTTCCTGCGCTACGGCGCGCTCAACGCCACCGTCCTCAACCTCGTCTTCAACGGCCTGCTGATCGTCGTCATCGCTTCGTGCGACAGGACCGGCGCGGGCTCGGTGGCCGTGGGCGTGCAGACAGCCTGCTTCGGCGCGGGCGCGGTGGCCGGTTCCCTGATCGCCGCCCCGGTGGCGCGCAGACTCCCCGCGGGCCGGGGCATCGCCCTGGCCACCGCCGTCATCGCCCTCGCGCTGCTCGGCTTCGCCACGGTCCGCAGCACGTGGGGCGCGGCCCTCATGCTGGCGCTCGCCACCGCCGGCGGCCCCGTGATCACGGTGGTGCTCTCCTCGATGCAGATGCGCATCACACCGCCCCGGCTGCAGGGGCGCGTCCACAGTGCCAGCGGCTTCCTCTCCCAGGCCGTCGCTCCGCTCGGGCCCACGCTCGCCGGTGCGAGCGCGCACGCCTTCGGCCTGGGGCCGACGGTCACGGCAGCGGCCGCCCTGGTCGTCCTCCTGGCCGTGGTGGGCTGGTTCACCACCGCCCGCCGTACGGTGACGGCGGAGGCGCAGCAGTCTCTGGACGCTCAGGTGTCCACGGACTCGCAGATGTCCACGGATGCGCAGATGTCCACGGATGCGCAGGTGTCCACAGATGCGCAGAAGGCCCGCGTCGGGGAGGTTCCGGCGGCGCAAGCTCCGGCAGCGCAAGCTCCAGCGGTGGAGGCCGGTCGTGGCTGACGGCGTACCGGTGGCCTGTGACGGTACCCGGCCGGACGGGCGGACCGGAGAACCAGCCGATCCCTACCGCTGGCTGGAAGAGGACTCATCACGCACGCGCGCGTGGCTGACGGCACAGCAGCACTTGCTCGAGGGCCACCGTGAAGGCACCGATGACCGCGGCTGGCAAGCGCTCCTGCGCAGGATCGAGACCGCCACCGCGGGCCGTCTCCTGAGCCCACCGGTGGAAGCCGGAGGGATGCTGTTCCGGCAGCGGCTGAGCGCCTCCGGCAGCGAGCTCCTCAGCGCGACCGACCGGCATGGCCGCGAGCGCATCCTCCTGGACACCGGTGACCAGCCCTCGCCCACCAGGACGGCGGGCCGGCACCCCGACCCCCGCGGCCGCGCCCTGCTCGTCCAGCTCCACCACGACGGGCACGAGAACGGCGGCCTGCACCTGATCCCCACCGACGGCGGCACACCCGCGGCGTACCTTCCCGACGCCTCGCCCCACCCCGCCGTGGCCTACGCCGGTGACCTCCTGCTCTACAGCGCCGGCACCCGGACCGAACACACCCTGCGCGCCCGCCCCTTAGGCGATGACCCGGCCCGGAGCGCGGCCCGGCATCCGGACCGGACCGTGGAGCTTCCCGTACCCGGACCGGTGAGGATCACTTTGCGCTGCGGGCCGGGCGGCCATCTGCTGCTGCGCACCCGGACGGCGAAGGCGCCCTCGGCACAGTGGTGGTGCACCCTCTGGGACGGCCACGGCACGCCCGGCTGGCAGCCCCTTCCCCTGGACGACCTCCGTATCACCGCGTTCGCCCTCGGCACGGACCGTCTCTACCTCGCCACAGGCCCGGACGTTTCGGCACTTGCCCTGCCGGACGTGGCCCGCGGGCACATCACAGCGCCCGCCCCGCTCCCCCGCACCGCCGATGCCGGGCCGACGCCGGGAGAGGTCAAGGCTTTGCGCGTCCTGGGGCCGGGGCCGGCTCCCTGCCTGGCCGTCCTGAGGCAGCACGGCACCACCCGGCGTATCGGCCTGCTCAGCCTGCCCCGCCTGCCCCGCCTGCCCGGCCTGCCCGGCCTGCCGCCCACGGACGGCATGCGCGCCGAGGACACAGTTCCTGCCGAGCCGAGGACCGAAGCGGACGGCCGGGGCACCACGGTCCTGACCTGGCACGCCCGGCTGCGCATCGGACCCTCTTCGTACGGTGATGACGGCCGTCCCGGCGACGCACTGTGGATCCTGGCCGACGACCCGCGGGACGGCTGCTGGAGCCACCGCCTCACCCCCGGCACACCACCCGTCACCCCGCCGGCAGGCCGCTCTCCCCTCCGCACCTCGACCGCCGTCAGCAGCGACGGAACCTCCCTCCCCGTCACCGTCTGCGACCCGCCCTCCACCGGGACCGGCCCGGCCCCGGTCCTGGTCACCGTCTACGGCGGCTTCGGTGTCCCCCTCGAACCCTCCTTTGACCCCGTCCTCGCCGCCTGGCTCGCCGCCGGAGGGCGCGTGGCCTGGGTGCACGCCCGGGGCGGCGGCGAATTCGGCCCGGAGTGGGCGGCGGCGGGGCGGGGCGCGGGCAAGTCGCGCACCGTCGACGACCTGTGCGCAGCCGCGCGCGCCCTCGTCGACCAGGGCGAGGCCGCGCCGGGACAGCTCGCCGGCCTGGCCGCGAGCAACGGCGGCCTGGTGCTGGCCGCGGCCGCGCTCCGCGTCCCTCGCCTCTTCTCCGCCGTCGCCTGCGCCGCGCCCCTCACCGACATGGCCCGCTACACCTCCGGCGGTGGCCTGGGCCGCCTGTGGCACGACGAGTACGGGGATCCCGATGACCCGGCCGCGCTCGCGGCGCTCCTGGCGTACTCGCCCTACCACCACGTACGGCAGGGCGAGTCCTACCCGGCCACGCTCCTGATCACCGGGGGGAACGACGCACGGGTCCCTCCCTGGCACGCCTGGAAACTCTGCGCCGGGCTCCAGGAGGCGAACTCCGGCCGGCAGCCCGTCCTCCTGGACCACCAGCCCGGCACCGGCCACCACGGGCGCACCGGCACCGCCGCCACGACCCTCAGCGCCCGTGTCCTGGCCCTCCTCGCCACCCGCACCGGCCTCGCCGCACCCACGGGACCGGAGCCCCCCTCGCCAGCCACCGACGTGAACGCGCCCTCCCCGCTCCGGGCGCACCGGCAGCCGACCGCACCCGCACCGTCCTGAGGAGCACCGCATGACCTGGGCACACCTGCGCCACGGCCCGGCACACCAGCCCTACGCACACCATCCGCCGGCAGCCCCGCCGGCCGCTTCCGCGGTGGACCTCACCAAGGTGTACGGCAGCGGAGCACGCCGCGTCGCAGCCCTCGACGGCGTGAGCGTGGCGTTCCAGCAGGGGCACTTCACCGCCATCATGGGCCCTTCCGGGTCGGGCAAATCCACGCTCATGCAGTGCCTCGCAGGACTGGACACGCCCACGTCCGGAAGGGCCCTCATCGGCGACACCGATCTGGCCGGCCTCTCCGAGCGTCAGCTGACGCGCCTCCGCCGGGAACGGATCGGGTTCATCTTCCAGGCGTTCCACCTCCTGCCCGCCCTGACCGTGGCGGAGAACATCACCCTCCCCCTGGCCATCACCGGCAGCCGCCCGGACCGGCAGTGGCTCGATCAGGTCGTCACCACGCTCGGCCTCACGGACCGGCTCGGACACCGCCCCGGAGAGCTGTCCGGCGGGCAGCAGCAACGCGTCGCCTGCGCCCGGGCCCTCGCCGGCCGGCCCGACATCGTCTTCGCCGACGAACCCACCGGCAACCTCGACACCCCCACCAGCGCCGAAGTCCTCTCCCTCCTCGCCCACCTGACCCACCACATGGGGCAGACCATCATCATGGTCACCCACGACCCGGCGGCCGCCGCCTACACCGACCGCGTCGTCTTCCTGGCCGACGGCCGCATCACCGACGAACTCCACCGCCCGAACGCCGACCAGATCCTGGACCGGATGAAGCGCTTCGACAACCTGTGACCGGACCGCCGGCCCCGCGGCGATCTGCGCCGAACAGCCGTCACGGGGCCCGCTCCGCGGGCAGGATAGGCGCATGGACACGGCGCAGCGGGACCCTGATCCGTTCCGGTGGCTGCGTGAGCATCCCGCGCCGCTGGTGGCGGTCGACGCGCTCGTGCGGGACGACGGTGACCGGCTGCTGGTCGTCGAGCCCACGTACAAGCCGGGGTGGGACATCGTCGGCGGCCTCGTGGAGCACGAGGAACTGCTGTCCGCGCTCGCCAGGGAAGCGGAGGAGGAGGTCGGCCTGCGCGGGCTGCGCATCGGCCGGCTGCTGGCGGTGGACAACGTGCCGGCGGCAGGACCGGGCCGCCCGGTGATCGTGTTCATCTTCGCGGCACGCCCCGGCGAGCCGGAGGTGCGGGCCGGCGATCTGGTCCTGCAGCAGGAGGAGATCCGGGCGGCCGAGTTCGTTCCGGACGAGACGGCGCTGGGGCGGTTCCCGGAACCTCTGCGGCGCCGGGTCGCGGCCGCCCTGGAGGCCGAACGCGGCGCGCACACCGCCTATCTCGTCGACGGCCGGGCGCACCTGGCGGGCCGGGACCGCTAGACGACGACGCCGGCCTCGTCGAGGAGCCGGCGCATGTCGGCCGACGAGAGGGCCGGGGGTTCTGTGCCGCGTACCGCGCGTCTGCGGGGTCGGCGAGCGGTCCGCGAGAGCGGCCAGGCGGTGCAGGGGGAAGCCGGGCTTGTCCAGCAGCAGCCATCGCGTGCAGCCGTCCCACTCGATGAGGATCCGCCACATGAGTTCCGGCGGCGGTGCCGGATGGTGCTCGCACAGAAGGCGCGCGATGCTCCGCAAACTGGGGCGCGGCTCTGACGGACGCGGCGAACGGGAGCCGTCCGCGCCGGGCGGTGAGCGGTGAGCAGTGAGCAGTTGCCGCGGATTCGCCCGGCGCGGACTGAGCAGGCGCGTGGTGCGTCAGTTCCAGGGGTTGGCCGGCTGGTCATTGATGGCCGTCCAGAAGCGGGTCCCGGCCGGGACGTCCCCGTAGGCCCAGTAGCTCCAGCCGCCCGAGCTCTCCAGGTTGGGCCCGTATCTGCCGTCGTGGAACTCGGCCATGCGCCAGCCCGTTCCGAAGTTGTTCGCGCAGACTCCGTCGGCGACCGCGCGGCTGGTCAGGCGGGTGCCGCGGATCGGATTGGTGGCCGCGACCGCTCCGCGCGCCCAGCCCGCGTAGAAGCCGGGCGTGATGCCGGCGGGGGCCGGCGAGCCGTCGACTCTCAGGCAGAGGACGGGCAGGGCCGTGGTCGTGGCGGTGTCACCCTGGTACGGATTGCTCAGGGGGCCGCCGCCCACCTGCACGGTTCCGCTGGGGCCGTCCGCGAGCAGGGTCCAGGTCATGGCCTTGCCGTTGGCGTCCCCGGAGGGCGTCGCGGCTGCAGCCGGGGTCACGACGCTCCCTGCTGCCGCGGCCAGGGCCGCAACACCGAGAGCGAGGGCCGTCTTCACCGAGCGCATGGCTTCTCCTCACTGATGTGACATGAGATGCGATGGCGTAACGGTGGGGATTCTCCACGCTCTTCACAGAACCTCCAAGGGCGGAACCGGACACCGCCCGGGAGGGCTATCTCGCCGTGTACGTCAGGCAGTCCGCCGAGGGCCCCAAGGACGCCACGGTGATGCCGGGCGCCTGGCATTCGAGGCCGACGTTGTGCAGGCACCCGGACATCTTGCAGGCGCCGACCCGGCCGACGGCGGAGGCGTCGCCGCCCTTGGACGGGAAGACGAAGTACGTGTCGCAGTGGGCGTGCGTCGCGTCGCCCACCGTGATGGCCAGAGCGTGGCAGGCGCTGTCCTGGTTGTACGCGCACTCGTCCACCTGACATAGGCTCACCTGCGGCATTTCCACGGCGTTCTCCTCGGCATGACGTCCGGCACGGCGCCCCCTGGTCCGTTCCCACGACGCCTTCCTCGGGCACCGGACGGCGACACCGGTGATCCGCTCCGTTCACCCGGAAGCGGGAGCCCTCCCGCCGGAGCCCGGGACGAGCGCCCGCCGCCGCAAGGGACACCCCCGATACGGCCTCCTCCCCGGCCCCTTGACCGGGCCGCACGCCACGGGGTCAGCTGACCGTGGACCCGGTCCGGCAGCACGCGCGGCGCGGGGGCCGGCACCGAGGCGCAGCCGGGACCGGACGACGACCGGAGCGGGCAGGCCGGCCGCAACGCCGGCGGGCCGTACAGGACGGAGGCGGAGCGACATGACCACACCGGCACGCGAGCGGGTACAGCACCCCGACCCCCTTCCCCTGCACCGTCTGCAGGTCGCACCGCCGCAGGTACCGCCGTTCGCCATGGGCTCCTTCGACGCCCTCGGCCCCGACTCCCGGGCGGGCTACCCGCACCGGCACACCTTCTACGAGATCGTCTACGTGACCGGCGGCTCGGGAGCCCACGTCATCGATCTCGTCCGCAGGCCCCTCAGCCCTCCCCACCTGTGCGTCATCCTGCCCGGACAGGTGCACTACTGGGAGCAGGTGTCGGGACTGCGCGGCGTCCTGACGCTGTTCACCGAGGACTTCCTGCTGGCACGCCCCGGCGACCGGCAGCTGCTGCGCACGCTCGCGGAGCAGCACTGGCTCCGGCTCCCCGCCGCGCCCTCGGAAGGGGACGGCGACGCCGCGGGCATCGGCTCGCTCATCCGGGCCATGGCAGCGGAGTTCGCCGCGAAGGCCGACGGCTACGCCTCCGTGCTGGAGGCGTACCTGCACATCCTTCTCGTGCGCGCCCTGCGCCTGCCCGGCGCGCGAAGACCCGACGCGGCGGCCGGCCGGGCCGCGGAAGTCGCGCGGGAATTCGGCCTGCTGCTCACCGGCACCGCGGGTGCCGAGCGGTCGGTCGGGGCGTACGCGGCGCGCATCGGCGTCTCCGTCGGCTATCTGAACGAGACCGTCAAACAAACCACCGGCCGTACGCCCGGCGAGCTGATCCGCGCGGCCCGGACCCTGGAGGCGAAGCGGCTGCTGGCCGGTTCCTCTCTGGGGGTCGGCCAGGTCGCCCGGCGCGTGGGCTTCAGCGACCCCGCGTACTTCTGCCGCTTCTTCCGGCGCGAGACCGGCCTCAGCCCGGGGGACTTCCGCCGCAGGGCGGTGACGGAGGAGCCGGAGGAGTCGGAGGAGGCAGGGCCCCGGGTAAGCCTGAGGAATCACCATGTTTGCCCAGCGGAGTCCATCGATCCGCAGGGCCCGCCTCCCTAGGTTCGTCGGTGAGCCATTCACCCCAGGAGGCGGACCATGACGGACGATCACGCCCGGCCCGGCGACACCAGCGGCACCGGCATCACCGGAGGCACCGGGGACGCGGAGGCCATAGGCCGGCGCACGGTCAGCCGCAAGACCCTGCTCAAGGCGGCACTCGTGGCGGTGCCCCTGCCCGCGCTG
Source organism: Streptomyces sp. KLMMK (assembly GCF_036961605.1). Lineage (NCBI taxonomy): Bacteria > Bacillati > Actinomycetota > Actinomycetes > Kitasatosporales > Streptomycetaceae > Streptomyces > Streptomyces sp. KLMMK. Next base: position 64,103 of record NZ_JBAMDC010000004.1, on the reverse strand, counting down.
CTCGGCGGCGGCGTGGCCCTCGCCCGGGACCACCGGCCCTCGGACGCACCCCTCCGGCCGACCCCCTTCTGCGACGACGGGGACGACCCGACACCGCCGCAGATCGAAGGCCCCTATTTCAAGCCCGACTCGCCCGAGCGCGCTTCGCTGCTGGAGCCGGGGACGCGGGGCACGCGCCTCACGGTCGAGGGCTTCGTCTTCGGGCTGACCTGCCGCCCCGTCGCGCACGCCCTGCTGGACTTCTGGCAGGCGGACGACGCGGGCGCGTACGACAACCGCGGCTTCCGGATGAGGGGGCACCAGTACACGGACGCCCGGGGCGCGTTCAAGCTGACGACCATCGTGCCGGGCCTCTATCCGGGCCGTACGCGCCACCTCCACGTCAAGGTGCAGGCACCCGGCGGCCCTCTCCTCACCACGCAGCTCTATTTCCCCGGAGAGCCCCGCAACAACACCGACCCGCTCTTCGACGCCGCCCTGCTCATGAACGTCCGCCAGGCCGGCCCGGCGAAGCAGGCGACCTTCGACTTCGTGGTGAACACGGGCGGGCCCGGGAAGTAGCGGCGCGGTCGGCGGCCGGGACGGGCCCCGGCCGTCAGACCGACAGCCGGAAGCCGAGGTCGCCGAATGCGACGTGATCGCCGGGGCCGACCCGGACGGACCCGGCGATGCGCAGGCCGTTGACGTAGGTGCCGTTGCGGGAGCCGAGGTCCGTCAGGCGCCAGCCGTGGTCGAGCCAGCGCAGCTCCGCGTGGCGGCGGGAGACCGTGTCGTCCTCCAGGCGCAGGTCGGAGACCGGGGCCCGGCCGATGGTGAGCGGCTTCGTACCGGGCTCGGGGAGCCGGAGGCCGGGGAGCCGCGCACCGCGCCAGGCTCCGCGCACGTGGGCCCCGAAGGCGGACAGACGGCTCACCGTACGCAGGATGAAGTCCGAGAAGCGTCCGCGGGTGGGGAGATCCGCCATGGCCAGCTCGATCTCGGCACTGGTGCGGGCGGTCAGGACGAGGTCCATGCGGCGCATGAACGTGTCGTGGGACAGCCTGCCGTCGCCGGTGCCGTCACGCAGGACCGCCAGGGCCCGCTCCCGATCGGCCTCGGAAGGCCGTGTCACGCGCGTACGGAACTCAGGAGACGTCATGGAGGTGATTCTCGGCTTTCGGCCCCGCCCTGTCCACAAAATCAAACAGACGCACGACACTGAGGGGCAATCAGCGGATCCGGCCGTGTCGTCGCCGGGGAGCACCCGGCACGGGGCGCACCGGGCGGGGATGGGAAGGTGTCAGGGCCGGCACGCCGTCCGACGGAGGAGAGAGCACAGCATGGCCGTCATCCACCAGACCACCCTCAAGCCGACCAAGGGAGAGCTGCTGACCGCCTGGCTCCCTTCCCGCACCTGGTACCGGGGCGGCGCAGGCGAACCGCAGTTGACCAGGTCCGGTGGCTTCCGGCTCGACGACCCGCAAGGTGAGGTCGGGATCGAGTTCATCGTCGTCACCGACACCTCCGGGACCGCCCCGGTCGCCTACCTGGCGCCGCTCACCTACCGCGGTGCCCCGCTGGAGGGGGTGGGCGACGACGCCCTCGTCGGCACCATGGAACACGGGGTGCTGGGGCGGCGCTGGGTCTACGACGGCTGCCATGACCCGGTGCTGGTCGCCCAGTTGCTCGCCCTCGTCGAGGGCCGGGTGCAGGCCCAGGACCAGAGCGTCAGCGACACCCCCGACCGGGAGGTCACCCGCTCCTTCACCGCTGCCGGACCGGCCCCGGCGGACTTCACCGTCACTGCCACGGCCGAAGGCGCAGAGGCCACCGAACTGTCCGCCCTGCACGGCGCGGTACTGCGCCTGCACCGGGTCCTGCAGCCCGGCCCCGACGCCCCCGACGCCCTCCCCGAAGGGGCGGGCCACGTCGGCGGCTCCTGGCAGCTCCCGGACGGCACCCGTGCCCGAGGACTGTTCGCCGTACTGCGGAACCTCCCGCAGGCCTGAGCCGCAGAAGCACGCTTCGCGGGGCGCCGAGCCGGCGGTCCGGCGCCTTTCGCAGCGGTCAGCCGCCACCGGGTCCCGCCACCCGGGCTGCCCCGAAGGCCGGCGGGGCCGCCGACATCGCGCTGGTCCGACTCCAGGCCCTTCACGGGCGCGCCAAGGCCTCCTCCGAGGCGGGAAGGGGCGAGGGCCTCGACGGAGGGAGAAATGGCTATGGCGCAGCTCCGGGGGTGGCTAGCCTTGCCGTCATGCTGACCGGAGATCTTGTACGGCTTCGCGCTTTCGAGCCTTCCGATGCCGAGCTCATATGGCGGTGGAACAACGACCCCGAGGTCGGGCGCTGGATGTTCGGCGGATATCCGGAGTCCGCCGCCCGGATCGCCGAGCGCTTCGAGAAGCTGCCGCGGAACTCCTACGCCAGCACGTTCCTCGGCATAGAGCCGCTCGACGCACCGCGGCTGATCGGGTCGGTACGGCTGCGCGATGCCGCCCCCGAGACCGGCGCGGCCGAGCTGGATCTGCGGATCGGCGACAAGGACTACTGGGGCCGCGGCTACGCGACCGACACCATGCGGGTGATCTGCCGGTACGGCTTCGACGAGATGCGCCTGCACCGGATCGCCCTGACCGTCGTCGCGGACAACGTCTCGGCCCGGCGTGTCTACGAGAAGGTCGGCTTCGTCGAGGAGGGCCGCCAGCGGGAGTGCTTCCGCCGGGACGGCAAGTGGCACGACATGATCGTCATGGGGCTCCTGGAGGGCGAACTCCGCTGACGCAGGCCCCGTCTTCTCCCCCCTCTCCCCAGCTCCCCCGCACCCGGCGGATGAGTACGCGCACCTGCGTACTTTGAGTAGCTGCACCGAGGCGCAGCGGCCTGTGCGGAGGGTTCACTGGCCCCATGAACAACCAGGGAACGCACGAGGACGTCGAGCTGCGGCGGGCGTGGGCCGACGCCAATGCCGAGGACGCCGCCGAGCAGATACGGGAAGCCCGTACCGGCGGCCCCGCCGATCGTGACGACAACGCCTCGAGTGCACCCCTGTGGGCCACGGTGCTCGCAGTGCTGGTCATTCCTGTGGCCGTGTTGTTCGGCTCGCTCGCTCCCATGGCCACCGACAGCTGCGGGCCGGACAACTGCTCCCGGGCGCTCGACGGCGCCCTTGCCCTGGTCGAGTGCAGCCTTTTCACCACGATCATCGGTACGCCGGCACTGCTTCTGACGTCCTGGCTCCTTCCGCGCCGCATGCGCTACGCCACGGCACGCAGGTACCTCGCGTGGTGTGCGCTGCTTCCGCCGGTGACGGTCGTCCTCATGGTGCTCGGCCTGCCGGAGTGAAGCCGGTCCCGCCCGGCACGCCCCTGTCCAGCGCCCGCGAGCGCTTCCCGGTCAGCTTCGCGGTCTTCGTGCCGGGCCGCCGAGGGCGGGTACGCGGTCTGGGCGAGGCCCGGGTGGGTACGCGCTCTCAAGGACGGCCGTCGGGCAAGTCCTGGAGAACAGGAAGAAGTGGCGCGTAGGCCGACCGGGGAAGATAGTAGGAAGCAGGGGATATCCGTCACATCGGAGGACACCATGATCGTCCTCGGAGTCATTCTCCTCATCATCGGATTCCTGGCCGGAATCTCGATCCTGTGGACCATCGGCATCATCCTGCTGGTCATCGGCCTGATCCTGTGGGTCCTCGGAGCAGTGGGGCACGCGGTCGGCGGACGTAAGCACTACTGGTAGCCGGTGCTGCCGGCAGGTGCAACAGCGGTAAGCGCAACAGCCGGTCTCCGGCCGTCGCCTGTACCAGGGCGGGCGGTCAGGTCACGCTGTGCCTGCCGGCGAACGCCGGCGAGCCGTGACGGAAGGGAGCAGGGTGCCGAGCCTGCCCGACGCACGCGGAACCTTGTCCGAGGCGGTGATCGGTGCGCTCGGCGGCGAGCCCGGAGGGCGGCCAGGCCTTGCTCCCGACGGCGCTGTTCGCAGCTCCGACCCGTACGGAGACGACCTCCACCTCGCCCTCTACCTCTGCTACGAGCTCCACTACAGAGGCTTCGACGGCGTGGACGACGCATGGGAATGGGACCCGGAGCTGCTCCGCCTGCGCGCAGCACTGGAACGGGCGTTTCTCTTCGCCCTGCGCGGTGACGTCCCGGTCCATCCGGACGTCGCTTCCGCGCTGCGGGACCTGCTCCTGGAGCCCGCCGAAGGCGAAGGAGTCTCGCACTTCCTGCGGGACGGGGGCACGGTGCAGCACCTGCGCGAGTACGTGGTCCTGCGCTCCCTGTACCAGCTCAAGGAAGCGGACCCGCACGCCTGGGCCATCCCGCGGCTGACCGGGAGGGCCAAGGCGGGGCTGGTGGCCGTGGAGTACGACGAGTTCGGCGCGGGGCGGGCCGACCGCATCCACGCGGGCCTCTTCGCCGCCGCGATGAGCGAGCTCGGCCTCGACCCGGCGTACGGCCGCTACCTGGAAGCAGCCACGGCACCCGCACTGGCCGTGGTGAATCTGATGTCCCTGCTGGGGCTGCACCGGTCGCTGCGCGGTGCGCTGGCCGGGCACTTCGCGGCCGTGGAGATCACGTCGTCCCCCTCGTCCCGGCGCCTGGTCCAGGCGATCGACAGGCTCGGCGCGGGCCCCGCGGCCCGTCACTTCTACGCCGAACACGTCGAAGCGGACGCCGTGCACGAGCAGTTGGTACGTCATGAGGTCATCGGCGGCCTGCAGGCGGACGATCCCGGGCTGACGAACGACATCGTCTTCGGGATCGACGCCACCGTCTGGCTCGAGGACCGTCTCGAAGACCACATTCTCGGGGCGTGGAACGACGGTGGTTCCGCGGTGCGCCGTCCTCTCTGACGGCTGCGCGCACGCCGAGACTGCCAGGTTCGTCGGATTCCGTGCGCGTCACGGCTCCCGGGAAGACCCGTCCGGCCGGTGGCGACGGCGGTGACTGGTGTCGCAGAACGGGTAGAGACGGCTCCGACGGCAGGTGCACACGGCGACCACCGGCCGGTCCGAGCGGACGACCTTGCCGTCCTCCGTCACGAACTCCACCGGCCCCTCGATCAGCATCGGCCCGCCCGGTTCCTGCCACACCCGCCGCGCCTCGCCGCGGCCCGTATCCGCCCGCCCGGGAGGGCCGCGCCGGGGTCCTGGGCCGGGGCCGGCCGGCTCCTCAGGTCCGGCTGACTGCCCAGGTCCGGCCGGTTCCTCAGATCCGGCCGGTTCCTCAGGTCCCGCCGGTTCCTGAGATCCGGCCGGTCCTTCAAGCGAGGTGCTCGCCACGGACCACCACCAGTTCGTCCCGGACGTCGCCGGCACCGATCAGCCCTTGCTCCCGCATCCACGGGGTCTGACCGCGCATGACCGGGCCGTACGCCACGGTGCGCCGGGCGGTCACTTCCGCGGTCAGCCCGCCCTTCTCGAGCGCCTTCACGGTGCGTTCCGGCCCGCACACGGACGAGTGCACCATCAGCACCACTCCGCCGGGTCGGAGCAGCCCCGGCACTCCCCTGCACAGCCGGTCCAGGAGGGCTCGGCCGTCCGCTCCCGCGGCCCAGTTCCGCCTGGGGCCGCGCAGCGGCCTCCGGCCGCCCCGCACCGGCACGTACGGAGGGTTGGCCAGGATCAGATCGAAGCGCCCGCCGGACACGGGCGTCAGCAGGTCACCCCGGACGGCCCGCACGCGCACGCCTGCTCGCAGCGCGTTCAGGCGGGTCGTGAGCACGGCACGGCACGAGGCGTCGACGGCGACGGCCCGGGCGCGGCGCCGTGCCGCCGCCACGGCCAGTACGCCGCAGCCGGTCCCCACGTCCAGCACCGCCGCGCCGCGATCCACCCGCTCCCGGGAGAAGGCTTCCAGGAGCAGTGCTGTGTCCTCCTGGGGCACATAGACCCCGGGAAGCCGGAAGAAACGCATTTCCCTCGGGTACCCCGGCGGGAGGGCCGGTAAGCGGACCGTAGGCCCTTCGGGCCGCTGGGTGAGCACAGGGGCCGGAGGGCGTCCGTGCGGGCTGCCGCGTGTCCCGGAAGACCGGCCGGTCGTTACAAGTCATGACATGCCCACTCGTATCTCTGCAGGAGAGTCGATGCGCCGAGTCCTCACCACCGTCGCCATGGCCGCAGCCGCTCTGACGTTCGGATCGGCCACCGCCGCCCAGGCTGCCGGTTCGGCGCCCTCCCCGGACCTCGGCGGGCTGACGACGATCGACCCGGGCAGTCTGGGCAACACCGTGGACGGCGCGGTGCAGAAGGCGACGCGCATCGCCGGGGACGTCGGGAGCAAGGCCGTGAAGAAGGCGGTTCCTGCGGCGGGCAAGGCGGCCGGCGGGACCGTGAAGCACACGACGGCTGCGGCCCAGCGGACCGTCGGCCGGATGGCGGGATCAGCAGGGTCCCTCGTGGGCGAGACGGCGAAGTCGGCCGCCCGGGGCGGACAACCGGCCCATGCGCGGCCGACCGGCTCGCTCCCCCTGAAGAAGGTGCCGCTGAGGTGACGCGGCCCCGGAAACCGCAGATCCCGCAGATCCCGTAGATCCCGTAGATCCCGTAGATCCCGTAGAAGCCTGAGATGCCGTAGAAGCCGGAGACCCGTGGAACCGGTGCAGCGAACCCGCTCCGGCCACCGTGCCGGAGCGCCTACTTCCTGTCCTTGAGGGTGTAGCCGCCGGCCACGACGGGCGAGTCGGCAGCCGGCGCCATGCACGGCGTGAGCGGCGGCTTCTTCTCCTTCTTCAAAGAGGCCCCGGACAGCCCGATCCGGGCGGGCCCGCCGCCCTCGCCTTCCGGGACGTAGAAGCTCACCCCCATCCGGACGTGCGGTTCGAGGTGGGTCCGCCAGGGGTGTCCGGGGCTGGTGCGCTCAAGGGTGCCGGTCACCGTTGCGGTGGGGCCGCCCGTGGTGAGGCAGTCGACCTTGAAGTCACCCCAGTAGACCTCCGGCTCGCCGCCCGGATGCTCCACCTTGTGGAAGATGCGGAACGTTCCCCCGGACTGCAGGGGCTTGTTGCCCTGGGCGAAGGTGCTGCGGGCGTCGACCGAGACCCGGATGTCGTGGCCGTCGACGGGATAGCCCATGCGCGCTTCCCCTTGGATGGAGGAAGAGGTCGTCTCTGCGGCCACGGACCCGACGGCCGCCGAATCGACCGGCGTCGAATTGACCGTCGCCGAATCGACCGTCGCCGAATCGACCGTCGCCGAATCGACCGTCGTCCGCTTCGGGCCGGGGTCGGGCGCAGAGGTGGTCGCCACCGCGGCACCGGCCGGAATGGTCAAGGCGACGGCGAGGGAGAGGAGCGCGACGGTACGAAGGGCCTTCTTCTGCATGGAGGTTCTCCGATCTGGAGCGCAGCTCGGGAGTGGAGTGGTGGGGCGCGCCGCCTCCGATCTTTTCCAACGGGGCCGACCCCGGGCGTCCGTCGCCCGTACCGGACCCGCCCACCGGGCGGCCGGAATCCGGAACCGCTCGCTGGTCCTCCGGCCGTACACGCGACTCCGCCGTACGGGTGAGACCCCAAGGCTGGGAATGATCGTTTCCTACAAATCCCGGACGCCGAACTCCGTTGGCCACGACATCTAATTGCCCGTTACCCCCTTGGCAGAGTGACCATCAAGTCGATCACTTCCCGCAGCCGGCTCTGCAGGGAGTTGTATCTCTACTACAAAGGGGGTTCGCTCAGTGAGCACGCACACCGATGATGTGGTCGTCACGGGCCTGGGAGCCACGACTCCGCTCGGCGGGGACGTCGCCTCAACCTGGTCGGGGATGCTGGCCGGGCAGTCGGGGATCAGCGCGATCGAGGAGGAGTGGGCGGCCGACCTGCCCGTGAAGATCGCCGGCAGGCTGAGGACCGAGCCCACCGAGGTCCTGGACCGCGTACAGGCCCGCCGCATGGACCGCTGCGAGCAGATCGCGCTCGTCGCCGCCCGCGAGGCCTGGGCCGACGCGGGCAGGCCCGACGTCGATCCGGAGCGGCTCGCCGTCGTGATCGGCACGGCCACCGGTGGCGCCCTGACCATGCTCGGCCAGGACGACATCCTCGAAGCCTCCGGAGTGCGGCGCGTGTCGCCCCATACCGTCCCGATGCTGATGGCGAACGGCCCGGCCGCATGGGTCAGCATCGACCTCGGGGCCCGCGGCGGTGCGCACACCCCCGTCAGCGCCTGTGCGTCCGGGGCCGAGGCCATCGCGATGGGCCTGGACCTGATCCGGCTCGGCCGCGCCGACGTGGTCGTGGCAGGCGGTACGGAAGCCTGCATCCACCCGCTGCCGCTGGCCGGCTTCGCCCAGGCCAAGGCTCACTCGACGCGCAACGACGCGCCCGGGCAGGCGTCCCGCCCCTTCGACACCGACCGCGACGGATTCGTCATCGGCGAGGGCGCGGTCGTGGTCGTCCTGGAGCGCGCCCGGTCCGCGGCCTCGCGGGGGGCCCGGGCCCACGCGACGCTCGCCGGCGCCGGCGTCACCTCGGACGCCCACCACATCACTGCCGCGCATCCCGACGGCCAGGTCCGCGCGATGCGCATGGCCCTGACCTCCGCGGGGCTGGATCCCCTGGCCGTCGAGCACGTCCACGCCCATGCGACATCCACCCCCAAGGGCGATCTCGTCGAGGCCCGGTCGATCACCGAGGCCATCGGCACGCACCCGGCCGTCACCGCGACCAAGTCGATGACCGGCCACCTGTTCGGCGCCGCCGGCGCGATCGGCGCCCTCGCGGCGCTCCTCGCCGTACGCGACGGCGTCATCCCCGCGACGCAGAACCTCGAGACCCTCGACCCGGAGGTGAAACTCGACGTCGTCGCAGGACAGCCGCGGCACGGCAAGCTGACGGCCGCGCTCACCAACTCCTTCGGCTTCGGCGGGCACAACGCCTCCCTGGTGTTCACGCCCGCGCCCTGACCCGTACCGGCCGGTCCTCCGCTCCGGCCGACGTCAAAGCTGCCGGGGCCGGAGCGAGGGACCGCCGGTCCGTCCGGAGCGGTCGTGACGGCGCAGCCGGGGGGGGTTCCGGCACGTACCCATACGGCCCCACGATGACTGGCAGCGGCAATCGGGCCCGAGGATGCTTGAGCGTGTCGTACGGGTCCGGTCCTACGGCACGACCGAGCAGGAGCAGGCGCGTGAGGGCACCGAAAGCAGGGCGCATCGTGGAGAGGCGCTGGTTCCTGCGCCACCTCCAGTTGCTGCCGGTGGCCCTGCTCGTCGGAGGGGTCGTCCTCGACTACAACACCCCTCCGCGCTTCAGCGCCGAGGCCTTCTACACCGCCGCGCCGATGGCGGCGGCCGCACTGCTGTCACTGCGCGCGACGATCCTGGCAGCCGTCGCCGCCTGCGCCGCCGACTTCGCGATGCTCACGCACTTCGGCTTCATCGGAGATTCCGGCGGCCGCAGCGAGCTGACGGCGGTCGCGACCGTCTCGGCGATCGCCGTCGTCGTCAACCGCCTCATGCACTACAGCAACGTGCGGCTGCAGTCCGCGCGGAGGATCGCCCTCGCCGTACAGGACGCCATCCTGCCGCGGCCACCGGTCTCGATCGGGCCCTACAAGATCGCCGTGCGCTATCAGTCCGCCGTGAAGGACGCGCAGATCGGCGGTGACCTCTACGGCGTTCAGGACACCCCGTACGGCGTACGCTGCCTGGTCGGCGACGTGCGGGGAAAGGGCATGGAAGCGGTCAAGGCGGTGGACGTGGCGCTCGGCGTGTTCCGGGAGGCCGCCGACGACGAACCCACGCTCGTACGGATCGCGGCCAGGCTGGACCGGGCGCTGCTGCGGGAAGCGAAGCGGCGGCCGGGGCCCGAGCGCACCGAGGGGTTCGTCACCTGCGTCCTGGCCGAGATCCCGCCCTCGGGCGGCGAACTGCGGCTGATCAACCGCGGGCACCCGCCGCCGTTGCTCCTGCACGGCGACGCGGTCCGCGGCGTGGAACCGTCCGAGCCGGCCCTGCCCCTGGGCCTCACGGAGCTGGGCGCCGTCGAGGACCGGACCGATACCGTGCCCTTCCCGCCGGGGACCACCCTGTTCCTGTACACCGACGGCCTGAGCGAGGCACGCGACCGGTCCGACACGTTCTACGACCCGGTCGCCCGGCTGACCGGGCGCGGCTTTCCCTCTCCGGACGCGCTGCTCGACGCCGTCCTGGCCGATGTGCGCCGTCACACCGGTGGCTGCATCACCGATGACCTGGTACTGCTCGCCGTCAACCGGAGCGCGGGGACGTGAGCCTCTGACGCGCCTCGGCCGACCGGCCGCGGGCGGGGGCGAGCCGTCAGGCCCCGGGCTCTCGAACTTCAGGGCTCTCGAATCTGAGGACTCTCGGGCGTCAGGGCTCACGGCTCACGGCTCACGGCTCACGGCTCACGGCTCACGGCTCAAGACGCCTGCTTGGCCGCCCGCCACTCCGGCGCGAGCACCGACCAGATCTCCTCATCGTGGCGCTTCCCCCGGTACAGGAAGCTCTCCCGCAGCACGCCGTCCTTCGTCATCCCGAGCCGCCGGGCCACGGCGATGCTGGGCGCGTTCTCCGTCGACACCCACCACTCCACGCGGTGGATGCCGCGCTCCTCGACGGCCCAGTCGATGACCACGCGCGCGGCCCGGGTCACCAGGCCCCTGCCCGCCGCCGCCGGCTCCAGCCAGCAGCCCGCCTCGGCGACGCCCTGCGCGAAGTCCAGCCTCCGCAGCAGGAAACCGCCGACCAGCCTGCCGTCCGACCAGATGCCGTAGAGGCGTCCGGTGTCGGCCGCGGCCCTCTCCGCGTACGTCCGGAGGAACGCCCGGCTCGACTCCAGGTCCGTGACGACGTCGGGAAGTCCGTTGTGCTGTCCGATGAACTCCCGCCCCCGGTCCATGTGGGCCAGGAACTCCCCGGCCTGCCACGGCTCGACCGGGCGCAGCTCCGCACCGTCGTCGCCCAGGGATATCGCGTACATCGTCACCTTCCGCGGTCCGGAACCGGCACACCTTCGAAAGGATCTTCGCATGAGAGTGTCACGGGCCGTGCGCGGCAACGGATCCACCACGGCCCTAGGACTCCGGGCGCCCGTCGCCCGTGAACCCGGCGCGCCGGTCCGACGGAGCCCGGTGCCCGGGAAGTAGGACCAGCGGACGCTGCAGTTCCGGTCCTGCGAAGGAAGCGGAGTAGAGGTCTCCGATTCTACGGTCGGGATCCCGGACAGCGATAGCGCTCGATGACGCTCACCCCCCGCTCGGCCGGTGGCCCTTCCGGAGCCACCGGCGGCGGCCTGCTGTCCGGCACAGCACACTCGCCCGACCTGTCTGGAGATATCGGATGCCCGTCCTGATCGCGGCCCTTGGGCTGCTCGCCTTCGTCATGCCTTTGGCGACGGACATGTACTTGCCCGCGCTGCCGCAGATGACGGGCGATCTTCACACCGACGCATCGGGCGTCCAGCTCACCCTGACCGCCTTCCTGATCGGCATGGGGCTCGGCCAGCTGGTCCTCGGCCCGCTCTCCGACCGCTGCGGCCGGCGGCTGCCGCTGCTGGCGGGCGGTGTCGCATGCGTGGTGACCACGGCCTTCTGCGCGCTCGCGCCGTCGCTGGAATGGCTGGTCGTCCTGCGCTTCGTCCAGGGCTTCAGCGGTGCCGCCGGCGTCGTGATCGGCCGGGCCGTGATAGCCGACGTGGCCCGGGGCGAGACCGCGGCGCGCCTGTTCGGCATCGTGATGGCTCTCACCGGTCTCGCCCCGGTCGTCGCGCCCGTCGCGGGTGGCGTGGTGATCGAGAGCGGCGGGTGGCGGACGGTGTTCTGGGTCCTGGCCGCCGCGACGGTCCTCGCGGTCGTGACCGCGGCCGTCGCCGTGCCCGAGAGCCTGCCCAGGGACCGGCGCCGTAGGGGAGGCGCGGCCGCGACGGCGCGCGCGGTGCGCGAGGTGCTGGGGAACCGGGCCTACCTGGGCTACGCCCTCTCCTTCGGTCTCTCCCTCGCCGTGCTCTTCTGCTACCTCGGCGGCGCGTCGTTCCTCTTCCAGAACCTGCTCGGCCTGAGCGTCGGGCAGACGTCCGCGGCCTTCGCCTCCACCGGAGTCGCCGGTGCCCTGGCCACCGTGGCCGTCACCAAGCTGGTCGGCCGCTTCAGCCCCGCAGCGCTCCTGCGCACCGGCCTGTACATCATGGTCACCGCCTCCGGCGCGCTCACCGTGCTCGCCCTGGCCGACGCCCTCACCCTGACGTTCACACTGGGGCTGGTGTACGTGGCGCTCGCCGGCATCTGCCTGGTGTCCGTCAACGCGACCGCGCTCGCCCTGGACCGCGTTCCCCACGCGGCCGGTGCCGGCTCCGCCGTACTCGGGGCCGGGCAGGGGCTGCTGGGAGCGGTGGCCGCTCCGCTGGTCGGGCTGGGCGGCGAGCACACCGCGTTCCCCATGTTCCTGGGCATGACCGTCTCGGCCGCCCTCGCTTCCGCCGCCTTGGCCCTCACCCGGAGGGCAAGTCCCGTCCTGCCGGACGGTCGTTGACGGCCGTCTCCCGGGTGCCGGCGAGTGCAACCGGGCTCAAGGGCCGGCGATCAGTTCGCCGAGGCGCAGGGCCAGCCACGGTCTGCGTCCGCCGGCTCGTATCCGGCCGCGGGCGATCGCCGACCACAGCGGCGTGCGCCGGAAGCCGATCAGCAGGAACGCGGTCGGTTCCGCCGTGATCCTGCAGTCGTAGGCCCGGGGCGGCGCATCGCGGGTCACCGTCGCCGTTCCGTCGTCGACGACGACCGCAAGGCGCGGACCGCCCTTGATGACGACGCCGAACGCGATGCGAACCCCTCGCGCCTTCGCCTCGTCCAGGGCGAGCGGCATCACCGCCGGCATCGCCTGGCCGATCACCAGGCGTGCCTCGTCCGCTCCGATCGCCCAAGCGATGCGAGCACCGCGCGCGACGTCGAGACCGTGGAGGAGGCTCTCACTGAGCATCAGCCCGGTCGCGTTCGCCAGTGTCAGGACGACCTGCTGCCCGTACCAGGGGGCTGCGACGGGTGTGCCGGGGACGAGATCCCGGGTGACCTGCAGGAACCTCTCCCCCCGCTCGGTGACGAGGTCGCCGAGGTGCCTGCGCTCGTCCGCGTCCAGGAGCCCGATCGACTTGGCGTTCACCGCCGTGATCCGCTCGGCGAACGGGCCGTCGCCCGGTGGCAGCACGCCGTCCCAGCCCGCGAACTCATGGGTGAAGGCGGAGCAGAACGCCAGGTACACGGCGCAGAGGTGAGCTCCGGTGTCGCCCACCGTCCACAGCGGTACACCGGAGGGTGCGTCCAGGTCGGGGGCGGCGCGCAGGAGACGGGCCAGGCGCGGGATGACGGCGCGCAGGGCTGCGCGGGCCTTCTCGTGCTCGGCGACGGGATCGACGCTCGCGACGGCACCCACGGCACACACCCCCTGACGGCGGACAAACGCCCGCAGGCTACTCCCGGCCTGCCGCTCGCGATAGAGGATCCCTGGAATCAGCCGTCCGGGAGCAGCTGAAGCAGCAGTTGCCGGCAGGCGGCCGCCTCTTCGGCCTCCGGGAAGCGCGCAGTGACGACGTACTCCCCGCGCTCGAAGAGCCCGGTCTCCCAGCTCCCGTCGCGCAACCGCAGGAAGTGGAAGTCCGGCAGCAGGACTTCGGGCTCGTGAACCCCTTCGATGCGGTAGAGCCGGCCGGGCACTCCGGCCGCGCGCAGGGCCGCGAGTGCCGTCCGCCGGCCGGCGGGCTCCGTCACGTCCGCTTGAGGTAGCCGTTGTCGACCAGCCACTTCACATTGAGCTTGGGCTTGGGCGCGCCGGGGACCAGTTCCGGGTCGAGCTGGATCTGCTGTCCGCCCCCGGCCTGCTCGAACCAGGGGGCGATGCCGCCCTGCCAGACGGTGAAGGACTTCGCCACGGTGTAGACGTGGTAGTTGCAGGGGTACTTCTCGTCGATGGTCTGCAGGCTGTCCGGCGGGAGGGCGCGCTGCGAGTAGCGGGCGCCGGCCGGGGCCAGGAAACTGCCGCCTTCGTGGCCGAACCGGTCCAGCTTCTGGCCCGGCTTGAGGGCGGTCCTGTTCTTGTCGAGCTTCCCGCCGCGCGTGGCGAAACCGTCGTCGGGCGGGTAGTTCCAGGTGGGCTTTCCCGTCCAGTACTTGCTCAGGAACTTGTCGGGCTTGAGGCCGCCGGTCCTGTCGTAGCCGCTGAGCAGGGGGCCGACGGGCTTCTCCGACGGGCCCGGCAGGGTGTTGGTGGCCGGGCCGAGCTGCGGGTTCTTCGGATCCAGGGCGCCCGTGCACAGCTTGGCCCGGAGGTCGGCGGCCTTCGTGGCGCCGGCCGGCTCCTGGGTGGCCGCGGATATTCGTTCCCGGTCTCCCGCGTCCTGCGCCGCGTAGGCCGGGCCGGTCAGCAGCGAGCCGGCGAGGACGGCGCCGGTGACCGCCGCCAGGAGACGGCTTCTGTCACTCATTCAATTTCCCCTCTGCACATGGGACTCGTAGGAAGGTGAGAGGCACGAACACGAGGCACGAGGCACGAGGCACGAGGCACCAGGCACCAGGCACCAGGCACCAGGCACCAGGCACCAGGCACCAGGCACGAACGCATCGAAAACCTCACCCCTCACCCCTCACCCTTCACACATGCTCTCCCGGACCGCGGCCCGTGAGGCAGACCAAGATCAGCCAAGTGAAGGGGGCGTTCCTGTTCCGCACGCGCGGTGGTCGTCGTCGGCCCGGGCGGATGGCTAGCCTGAGCGGATGTCTGCCGTCTCACGCTCCGAGTCGTTCAACTCGGCCGCCGCCCAGTACGCAGCCAACCGCCCTTCCTACCCGCCCGCCCTCCTCGACGCCGTCGAAGAGCTCACGGGGCGCCCCCTGGCCGGCTCCCGTGTCGCCGATGTCGGCGCGGGCACCGGAATCGCCACCGTCCTGCTCCGCGAGCGCGGCGCCGACGTCGTCGCCGTCGAGCCCGGCGGCGGCATGGCCGCCCAGTTCCGCCGCGCGCTGCCCGGCGTGCCGCTCGTCCGCGGCGACGGCAACGCCCTGCCCCTTGCCGACGCCTCCCGCGACCTCATCACGTACGCGCAGTCCTGGCACTGGACCGACACCGAACGCTCCGTTCCCGAGGCCCTGCGGGTCCTGCGCCCGGGCGGCGCGCTCGCCCTCTGGTGGAACATCAGTGCCCTGGACGTGCCCTGGATAGCCGCCCAGGACGAGCGCCTTGCGCGCTTCTGCGGAGCGGAACCGTCACCCGCAACGCGCCCCGACGACGCCCGCGCCGTGCAGATCGCGGGCCTCTCCGGCCTACGGGTCGCGCGTCGCCAGGTGCGCTGGAGCCGTACCGTTCCCCTGGAGACGCACCTGGCCAACATCGGCAGTCACTCGGCGTTGCTCGTCCTCGGCCGGGCCAGGTCCCGGACTTTCCTCGCCGACGAGCACACCCGCCTCCGTGAGGACTTCCCGGACGGAACCGTGGAGGAGAGCTACCTCGTCGACCTCCTCGTGGCCACGCGGCCCTGAGCACCTGCCGGGCTCGCGCCGCGGGAAGGGCGCGGATCCGCTGTCCAACCGGCGGTGCTGGAAGGGGGCATCGGAACAACCGTCCGGGGCGTCACCGGGGCAGACGGATCCTAGGCGGCCTTCGCCTTGAAGAATCCCGCCTGGCTCTCCTCCACGCTCGCGGCGGCCTGCAGCCACGACCGTTCCACGTGGCTCCGGGTGGGCTGCGCCCCGGCCCCGCGGCCGACGGCTGCCACGTAGTCGTCGATCAGCCGCCGGGCGCCGGATCCGGTGGAGTCCAGGTGCCCGACCAGGTCGACGGTGCCTGACTTGCGGTTGTTGAGCATCAGGACGCTGAACAGCCCGGCGTAGGGAGAGTCGGGGGCGCTGTTGCGCTCGTGCCGGCTGCCGTGGTTGCGCACCAGCCGGGTGAAGGAGCTCCGGTCGAGGTCCTTCCAGGACCATGAGGCGCTGAAGGTGAGCGCGGACTCCGGGGCCCGGGGCAGCAAGCGTGAGGGGTCGGAGCCCTTCGCGCCGGGGGACCGGAACCAGTAGCGGGTGACGATGCCGAAGTTGCCGCCCCCGCAGCCGGTGTGCGCCCACCACAGGTCGCGGTGGGGATCGGCGGGGTCCCTGGAGGCCACCACGCTGCGCGCCTCGCCGTCCTTGTTCACCACCACGACCTCGACGGCCTCAAGGTGGTCCACGCCCAGGCCGTGGCGGCGGGACAGAGCGCGCTGTATCCGCCGCCCAGGATGTGCCCGCCGCTGCGGACGGCGATGCGCTTGCCCTGGCGTACGGCTTGCTGCACGGCATCGACGACCTGTTCGGTCGAGCTGACCACGCGCACGTAGTCGGGTGTGCCGACGAAGCGAGCGTTGCACCCGCGATGCGTCAGCGACTGGAGCCGCAGGTCGCCGGCTTCCGTATACGGAGGTGAACTCTCCCTTCCACGATCGGGGGCAGGTGCACGGCGGGGCATCGTCCGCAAAGACCAGCGAAGCCTCCGTCCAAGGAAGGACAGAAAAGACGGCCTTCCGGTCCCCCAGAAGGGTGCGCCCCCTTAAGGGGCCCGTACCGCCTGCATATTCGATGGCCCGGCGACCGTGGCCGCATTACGTTGGCGAGATGTCCCGACTGCGAACTGACCGGCTTGTGCTCCGTGCGTGGCAGGAGTCCGACCTCGCCCCCTGGGCGGCCATGAATGCCGATCCCGAAGTGCGCCGGTACTTCCCCGAGGTACTCACCCGGGAGGAGAGCGAGGCGTCCGTCGCCCACTTCCGGGCCGACCTCGAGCGGCGCGGCTGGGGATGGTGGGCGGTGGAGGTCGTGGCCACCGGAGAGTTCATCGGGTTCGCCGGACTGGACCCGGTGGAGGAGGACATGCCGTTCACCGGAGTGGAGGCCGGCTGGCGCCTGGCCCGCCCGGTGTGGGGCCACGGTTACGCCACCGAGGCCGCACTCGCCGTCGTGGAATTCGGCTTCGGCGAGCTCGGCCTGACGGAAATCCTCGCAGTGACGACGGCCACCAACCTCCGCTCGCGGGCGGTGATGCGCCGCATCGGCATGACGTACGACCCCGCCGACGACTTCGACGACCTGACCGTGCCCGAGGGGCCGCTCCGCAAGAACGTGGTCTACCGCCTCCAGGCAGGCGCTGCTACTACCGGCGGTCGACCGCGAACCGAGTCGTAGTCGTAGCCGTAGCCGTAGCGGGGGCAGGCCGGGCCGGCTCTGCCGAGAGAGGGCTGGTGACACCGTCGACGCATTTGAACAAGTTGTTTACAACGTCTAGTTGACAACACCTCACGTGCGTCCGCATCCTGATCACATGCCGTCGATTCCCGATCAGCCCGCAGGCCAGCCGACCGACCAACCGACCGACCAGCCCACCGACCCCTTCGCGCCCCCGCACGCGGACCAGGCGCGAGCACAGCGCGTCTACGCGTCCCTGTTCCGTATCGCCGAGCGGCACGCGGCCACCGACGAACAGCGCCGCCGCCAGACCCACCCGTCCGTCCTCGGGCCGCACGAAGCCGTCCGGCTCGTGTCGTTCCTGCTCAGCGGGGCCGCACAGACCGTCGACGGTGAGCCGGAGGTGGACCGCACCGACATCACCGCCGCCCTGAGCCTCGTTCCGTCGGCCCGGGGCGAGATGGACGAGCTGGAGGCCGGTCTCCTGCAGATGGCGCGGGGGCGCGGCATGACCTGGCAGGAGATCGCCTTCGGCCTGGGGCTCAGCACCCCGCAAGCCGCCCGCCAGCGGTACGAGCGCCTGGTCGGCCGCACCACCACGTACGACACGGAGCCGGGCCCGAAGGGACAGAAGGAACAGTAAGAAGAAGACGTGCTCCAATGGCCTGCGGCGGAAGCAGCAGGGGGACTGACATGCCGCGCATGGGCAGCCCCTGGTGATCGGCAGTTACATCTTCTCGCTGCTCCTGGGCCTGTCCGAGGCGGACGTCGCCGGACGCGCCATCACGCACCGGGGTTTCGAGAAGGTCGAGCACCACGCGCCGGTCATGCACGGGGACACGCTCTACGCGGAGAGCGAGGTGCTCGCCACGGCCGACATCCCCGAGCGGGAGGGCCGGGGGCAGGTGGCCGTGGAGACCCGGGGACGCAACCAGCACGGCACGCTGGTGATGTCCCTGCGCCGCGAACTGGTCGTCCCCAAACAGCCGCGGAGCTGACCGCCGACGCTTCGCTGCTCGTGCTCGGGAATACCCCGCGCGCGGCGTCCGAGGACTCCCGGGCGTAGCGCGGCACGACCGTACTCCGGTTGACCCTCACCCCACGTCAGGCCGCAGCATGGCGCCCGAGAGAAAGGGCAGGTCCATGAGTTATTCGGTCGGGCAGGTCTCCGGGTTCACGGGGGTCACGATCCGTACGCTGCACCACTACGACAAGGCGGGGCTGCTGTGCCCCGGCGAGCGCAGCCCCGCCGGCTACCGGCTCTACAGCGACGCGGACCTGGCGCGGCTCCAGCAGATCCTCTTCTACCGGGAGCTCGGCTTCTCCCTCGAGGAGATAGGCGCGATCATGGCGGATCCGGCGGCCGATGCGCTGGACCACTTGCGGGAGCGTCACCGGACGCTGCACGAGCAGATCGACAGGCTGCACCGGCTGGTCGAGGTGGCCGAGCGTGCCATGGAGGTGCAGCGGACGGGCGTGGAGCTGACGCCCGGGGAACGGTTCGAGGTGTTCGGCGAAGTCGCCTTCGACCTGAGTTACGCGACGGACGCGCACCTCAAGTGGGGCCACAGCGAAGGCCACCGGCAGTCGATGGCGCGGGCCGCGGCCCACACCAAGGAGGACTGGCGACAGATCATGGCCGAGGCGGCCGCCTGGCGGAAGCGGCTGATCGCCGCCTTCGACGCGGAGGAGGCCCCGGACGGCGACCGCGTCCTGCAGCTGGCCGAGGAGCACCGCCTGCACATAGGCCGCTGGTTCACTCCGTGCCCGCCCGAGATGCACTGCCGCATCGCCGACGACTACGTCGAGGACTCCCGCGCCTTCGCGCTCGTCGTGCCCGCGTCCGAGCAGCGCCCCGGCCTGGACCGGTTCCTCCGCGCGGCGATCCACGCCAACGCCGAGGGGAGCCGGGACCGGTGAAGATCCTCATCCTGGCCGCCGGGTCCCGCGGCGACGTGGCGCCCTACACCGGGCTCGGTGTCCGTCTGCGGGAAGCCGGCCACGAGGTCGCCCTCGCCGCGCCCGGCTCCTTCGCCGGCCTGGTGGCGGACAGCGGGCTGGAGTTCCGCGGCCTGCCCGCGGATCCGCGGGCCCCGGCCCGGGCCTCCGGAACCCGCGGATCGGGAGGAGCTACGGGCGGGGAGGCGGACGGAGATGGAGACGGGACAGCAGGCCGGCAAGCGGACGGCGGGAAGGCGGGCGGCGGCAACGCCGGTCTCATGCGCAGGGCGGCGGCCTTCATCCAGGAGCTGGGGCCGGGCATCGCCGACGTCGCCGCGGCAGGTGCGGACCTGCTGCTGCTCTCGACCACCACAGCTCCGCTGGGCTGGCACGTCGCGGAATCGTTGGGCATCCCCAGCATCGGCGTGTACTTGCAGCCGGTGACACCTACGGGCGCATTCGGGCCGGTCGTGGGCGGGAGCCGCTCACTGGGCCGCTGGGGCAACAGGGCGGCGGGGCGCGTCTCCCTGCGGGTCGTCGACAGGCTCCACGCGACGGCGGTGGCCGATCTACGGGCCCGGCTGGGCCTGCCGCCCGCCTGCCCCCGTGCGGTGCGCCGACGGCAGGAGGCGGCGAACTGGCCGGTCCTGCACGGCTTCAGCACACTGCTCGTCCCCCGCCCGCGGGACTGGCGCGAGGGGCTGGAGGTGGTCGGGAACTGGTGGCCCCACTGTCCCGACCACCGGCAGCTCCCCACGGAACTCGACGACTTCCTCCGGTCGGGACCTCCCCCGGTCTTCATCGGGTTCGGCAGCATGGGCGCCGGCGAGGGCGAGCGGCTGAGCGAGATCGCCGTGGAGGCCCTCCGCAAGGCCAAGGTCCGCGGTGTCCTCCAGGCCGGGTGGGCGGGACTGTCCGCTGCGGGGGACGACGACGTGCTGGCCGTCGGGGACGTACCGCACACTCTGCTCTTCCCGCGCACCGCCGCGGTCGTGCACCACGCAGGCGCGGGAACGGCAGCGGCCGCCCTCCGCGCGGGAGTGCCCGCGGTCCCCGTTCCCGTCACGGCCGACCAGCCGTTCTGGGCAGGGCGGATCGCCTCCCTGGGCGCGGGGACCGCCCCCGTCCCGTACAAGGAACTCACCGCCGACCGGCTGGCGGAAGCGGTGAAGCGGGCTGTCGGCGAACCGCAGTACCGCAAGCGGGCTGCAGAGGCCGCACGCCACATGGAAGCGGAGGACGGCGCGGCGAGGGTCGTCAAAGAGATCGGGCGGCTGCGGGGCACGGCGTGGAGGACGTGAGAGGAAAAGAAAGTGCTGTGATTCATGGCGCCGCGTAATGTGCACTCCTGGTGAGTGACGGTTACTTCGGGAGGCGTCGTGGTTTCGGATCTTGTCAGGGCGTGGGCGTCGGGCTGGGCCCTTTCGCGGCGGACGCCGCGGCCCGTCGAGCAGCCCTGGGGGGCCTACATCGAGGTGGGGCAGGCCGAGCAGACGGGGCGCCACGTGCTCTTCGAGGCCCACGAGTCGGCGGTGCGCGCGGCCGCGGCATCGGTCGGCGTGCCGCACACCTGGCTCAAGGCGCCCGCGGAGCCCGAGGACGTCAGGCCGTGGCTGCCTCGGGGCTGGGTTGTCGACGAGGAGGAGACCGGCCATCTGATGGCCGTGGACCTGTCGGCCACGGAACCCGTCCCGCCCGAGGGCTACACCGCGTCCCTGGAGACGAGCGACGGCGTCGCCTACGTCCGGGTGCACGACGCCGCGGGCGAACTCGCCGCCAAGGGCCAGGTCGCCCTGCTCGGCCACGAGGCGGTCGTCGACCGCGTGGTGACCGAGGAGACCCACCGCCGCCGCGGCCTCGGCGCCTTCGTGATGCGCTCGCTCGCCGGCCACGCCGTGGCCGGGGGCGCGTCCGTGGGCGTCCTGGGAGCGACGGACGAGGGGCGCGCGCTGTACGAGACGCTCGGCTGGAAGGCGCACGCCCGGCTCGCGGCGTGCGTCTACAGGCCGTAATCCGCGAGCCGGCACCCACCCACGGGTGGTAGAGTTTTCGACGTTCGTATCCGATAGCGGGAGATTTCGGGAGGTGAGGTTGATGACCGTACTCAAGGCCACTGTCGTGCACAGCGCCCGGACCATCCTCACGTCCCGGGCGACGGTCTGACCGCATCCTGTCCTGCCCTGCCGGGAGCGTGAGCTCGCGGGGCGACACCCATACGAACATCACCATGGAACGGATCTCCGTACCGTCATGACTCATCGCATTGACTGGATCACGCGCGCCGAGACCGGCGCCGACATCGCCGCCGTCCGCGACATCGTCCTCGCCGCGTTCGACACCCCGATGGAAGCCGACCTCGTCGACACCCTGCGCACCGATTCCTCGTGGATCGAGGGCCTGTCGATCGTCGCCACCGGCAGCGACGACAAGCCGGTCGGCCACGCGCTGCTCACCCGCTGCCACATCGACGACGTCCCGGCCCTGTGCCTGGCTCCCGTCTCGGTGCTCCCCGAGCACCAGAGCACCGGCGCCGGTTCCGCAGCCATTCGCGCTGCGCTGGAGGCCGCGAAGGGCATGGGTGAGCGCTTCGTCACCGTCCTCGGGCACCCGGCGTACTACCCGCGGTTCGGCTTCACCCGGGCCTCGGCCCACGGCATCGGGCTGACCATCGACGTCCCGGACGAGGCCATGATGGCCCTCGCCCTCGACGCCGGCCACCCGCTGCCGGCCGGTACCGTCCGCTACGCGGCGCCGTTCGGCATCTGATCCGAATCCGATCCGAGCCGACCGCCTGACCGGGGCCGCCGGGCGGGGCGTCAAGACGTCCCGCCCGGCGGCTGCCTCTCCCGGGGACGGGCCGACGGCAGACGGCAGTCGGTCACCCGATCACGAGGTGCAGGTGCCCAGCATCGTCGTGAGCATCTTCTTCTCGTCCTCGGTGACGGTCAGGCCGTAGGTGGACTTCACCGAGGTCCAGGCGCGGCCGTAGGCGCACCAGGCGGTCTTCGCCGGGGGCTGCCACTGGTCGGGGCTCTGGTCGCCCTTGCTGCGGTTCGTCGCCGCGGAGACGGTCAGCAGCTGCGGGTGCGTGAGGTCGTTGGCGAGGGCCTTGCGCCGGTCCGTGTTCCACTGGTCGGCGCCCGACCGCCAGGCGTTGGCCAGCGGCACGATGTGGTCGATGTCGACCTGGGAGGCCGCGGTGAAGGTCTTGCCGTCGTACAGGCTCTGCCAGGTGCCGGAGACCGCCCGGCACTCCGCATCGCGCTTCACGTCCTTGCCGTCGCGCCCGAGGATCGTCTCGCGGGTGTCGCACTTGTTGCCCTGCTGGGCCCAGTGCGGGAACTTGTCGCGGCTGTAGCCGGTCATCGGCCGGGGCTTGGCCACCGTCAGCCCGTTCAGCTGCTTCTTCGCGTCCCCTGACGACGGCAGGGCGGGAATCCCGCCATCGCCGCCGGCACCGCCGGGCTTCCCGTCTCCGGATCCTTGCCCCGGGGGCGAAACCGAAGCGGCAGGGGGCGTACTGCGGCCGGGGGACTTCGCCCCGTCCGCACCCCCCTTGCTGTCCTTGCTGTCCGTGCCGCAGCCTGCGAGCACCATCCCGGCCGCGCACACCAGCGCCACCCCTGCACCGACCCGCACCTGATACTTCATCACTACCGTCATCCCCCGCCCATCGCCGGAAGGTTCCGCTGCCAAGCTGCCCGCCAGACAGATCCACAAACAGAACGAAAATGCCACTGAAGTCTCTATACGGCAAATCCGGCATGCGGCATACCTGCCTGCATCACCGGCATCGGAGGCAACAGGCAGGACCGGACCGGCGCCACGGGTCGGCACTGCCGATTGACGATGAGGTTCCGGAAGGTAACCTTCACCGGTCAACATCACGTTGATCTTCGCTCTTTGCAGTCGACGACGGGGAAGCTCCACCATGTCCGCACCACCGCCGCCCTATCAGAACCAGCCGCCGCAGGGGTATCCGCAGGCGCCTCACGGATACCCGCAGCCGCAACCGCAGCGGGGACCCCGGCAGCGGCAGGGGAGTCCGTTGCAGGGAGCGATCGCCGCCGTCGTCGTCCTGGCGATATTCGGCGGCGGAGCCTGGTACGTGTGGGATTACAACACCAACCCCAACGGCGGTAAGGCCAAGAAGGAGGCCTCACAGGCCGCACAGGCCGAGGAGAACAAGAAGCACAGCCCGAACATCGGCGACTGCGTCAAGATCCAGGACCCCAAGGGCAAGCCGGTTCCCGAAATCGTCGACTGCGGCTCCGGCCAGGCCGAGTACAAGATGGGCGAGAAGCTGTACGGGCCCGACAAGAAATGCGGCCCGGCATTCGACTACGGCATCCAGTACTCCGTCAGTCGTGGCGTCGACTACACGCTGTGCTTCAACAAGGTCTGAGGCAACGGCCTTCCAGCACCGCGATTGCATGGAGCCCCGGTCGTCTCCCGGGGCTCCATGGTGCAGATCTCCACCCCTGAGTGGAGAAGCTCCCCCCTGGGCTGGACACAAGGATGCAACCGGAGTTCCACCCGGTGGCCGATGTGGGACGAGGCCCGGCGACGCGACAGTGAAGGCATGAAAAGTCCCCTGACCAGGCGGGCGTCCGTGGCCGGAATGCTGGCCTGTGCGGCCGTCGTCTCCACGCTCACCTCTCCTGCCGGCGCCCAGGCCTCCGCCGTGACCGCCCGACCCGAGCTGCGCACGCCCGAGGGCACGACCGTGCTGCCGAATCTCGACGACGACGCCCGGCGCTGCACCGTGCACGCCGGCGATCTGGACCGGCTGGACGTGGCCGTCGACGAGCGGCTCGCCGCCTGCAACGACGCCGAGGATGAGGTGGTCAACGGCGCCGCCGATGCCGAAGACCTCACCCCGCTGAGAGTGACGCCCATAACCACGAGCGGCCATGCCGACGGCGGCCGGGTCTCGCTGCCCGCCGCACAACGCCCCTACGCGCGCATCTTCGTGGTGCGCGACGGGAAGTACGTATCGCTGGGCGCCGACGGACGGCTGAGCGCCGGGGAACTGCGGCGCGGGGTGCAGCTGGCGGTTGAGGGCCGTGACATCGTGCGGGACGGCAAGCGGTGGGACGGCCGGATCGAGGTGACCCTGACCGTCACGCAGCGCGGCATCACCCGCACGGCCCGGGCCGCCCTGCACGTGGCGCCGGTGCTTCTGCAGCACGACCTGCAGCGCGCCCAGCACGTCTTCGCCGCCGCTCCGGGCCCGGGCGAGGGGCAGCCCGTGGAGGTCCCTGCCGCGACGCGGCCTCCCGGCCAGTGGCGGGAATTCGCGGACTCCCTGCGCAAAGCCGCGAAGGAGTCCGGCCTTCCCGAGAGCGGCGTGCGCTTCCAGCCCGGCACCGCGCAGTGGTGGAAGGACATCTGGCGCCAGGACATCGCCGAGCCCGGTTACGTCACCAAGATGACGTCCCACGGCCGGCAGACGCTGCGCATCCTGCTGCGCTCCCCCAACTACTGGACGTCCGCCGACGGCCGCACCGCGAGCCTCCGCCGCGCCGGACGGCTCCTCTACCGTGACCTGCGCGGTCCCGGTGTGGGCGTCGTCCAGCAGTACACACCCACATCCCGGCGCGAGAAGAACGTCGACGAACTGCTGAACTTCACGGGCAACTTCGAGTCCCTGCCGCCGTACGCCGGGCATCCGCAGGGCCGGGTTCTCTACGGCAGCAGCGCCGACCGCCGTCCCGACCCGTCGTTCGTCGGCATGCTGAACGCCCAGGGACAGCAGCCCGCGGTGGTGCTGGACACCTCCTGGCTGCTGGTCGGCCACGTCGACGAGACCGTCCACGTCGTGCGGGCGGACAATGCGCGCGGCTGGACGCTCGCCGTCTCCGACCCCCGCAAGGCCGTGGCCCTGCTCGAACAGGCCCGGCGGGCGGGCGAGGGCGGTCAGCACCTTTTCGCCGACACGGTCGCGGAGGCCAAACCGACCGTCGACGAGTTCCTGCGCTACGAGCAGCACGCCGGTGACAACGAGGACGCTGCCCGGCGTATCGACGGACAACTCGCCGTCCTGCTGCGGGAGACCGGGCTGAAGCCACAGGAGATCGTCCGGCTCCCGGTCCTCTACTACAGGGTCGATTCGGGCGCGGGACAGCCGCGTCGCCACCTAGCCCTCTCCCCCGCCCTCGCCAACGGGCTGTCCCTGACCGCCCGCGACTTCGCCGCCCCCACCCCGCACGGCCCGCGCGTCGCCGGCCGTGACCTCTTCCGCGCCGAGGCCGAACGCGCCCTGGCCGGAGGCGGCGTGCGGGTGCACTGGGTGGAGAACTTCTCCTGGGCGCACCTCGGCGGCGGCGAAGTGCACTGCGCCACGAACGCCCTCCGCGAGATCACGTAACGGCTGCGGGCGCCCGTGGCCGGCCGCCGCCGGCGGCCCGCTGCCCGGTTCCGTCCGGGCAGCGGGACCGGCAAGTCCGCCGGGAAGCGTCAGGAGACGGTGATGCTGCGCGTGAAGGCGGTGACGGAGAGGTCGCCGTTGGTCACCGTCTTGTCGAACGGGATCGTCAGATGGTCACGGGACGCCGGAGGCGTGATGCGCAGGTAGCCGGCCTTCACCATCCGCGGGGCGTCGGCATGGGCCCATGCCAGAGCGGCTTCCGCGGAACCGCCGGGCTGCAGGAGCAGGGTGCTCTTGCCGGGGTCGGGGACGAAGTAGGTGCTCCCCCAGGAGGTGCTCGTGTCGACGGCCTTGTGCCGGCTGTTCTCGAGCTGCAGGCCGGGGTAGCCGCGCAGTGCGCAGTTACGGTCGGAGGTGTTCGTGAGCACCAGCACGGTGCCTTCGTGGGACATGCCGTGCTGATGACCTCCCTTGTCGGACAGTGAGGCTCGCAGGGCGGATACGTCGCAGGTCGGGGTCCGCCCGGCGGCCGGGGCGGCCGAGGCGGTCGCCGCACCGCCGAGGGCGGCGGCGGTCGCGGCCGTCGCCGCTATCGCCACGGCCGTGGCCGCTGTCCTGCGCAGGCTGCTCCGTAACATCGGGTCCCTCCAGCGTTCGAACGTCTTTGCTTTCCGGCTACCTCATCCTGGCCCGTCCATTCCTCCCGGGTCACGGGAACCCCGGATATGCGGCGAGGGCGGTGGCGCCCCGGGTCGGTGCGGGGGTGCCACCGCCCTCGGCGGAGTGCGGGGTGGTGCTGAAAGCTGTGCGCTGATCGGTGCTGATCAGTAGGCGGAGTTGACGTTGTCCATCGAGCCGTACTTGTCAGCGGCGTAGTTGCAGGCAGCGGTGATGTTGGCGACCGGGTCGTAGATGTCCCAGGACGTGCCCTCGACGTGGTACGCCTTGAACGTCGGGTCGATCATCTGCAGCAGACCCTTCGACGGAACACCGTTCACCGCGTTGATGTCCCAGTCGTTGATCGCACGCGGGTTACCGGTCGACTCACGCAGCACATTCCGCTTGATGCCGTCATACGAAGCCGGAATATCCTTCGCCCGCAGAATCTCCAGGGACTCATTGATCCAGCCCTCAAGATTGTCGGCGTAAGCCTTCTTCGCCGGAGCGGCCGGAGCGGCCGGGGCAGCAGGCTTCGCCGGGGCAGCGGGCTTGGCAGCCGGCTTGGCGGCGGGCTTGGCGGCAATCGCCTTGCGCTCAGTGGAACGGTTGGCAGCCTGCTCGGCAGCACGCTCCTCGGCCACCTTCACCTTCGCCGCAGCGTCCGCGCCGGCCTTGGCAGCAGCCTTGGCAGCAGCGTCGGCCTGCTTCTCCAGCTCACCCTGCTGCGTCTCACCGAAAGCCTCAGCACTCCACGCCACCGGCTTCACCGCAGCAGCAGCCGGAGCGGCATCAGCGGCGAAAGCATGCGGCGCGACAGCCACCGCAACGACAGCAGCACCGGTCGCGGCAATACCGGCAACGGAGAACTTGTGAACCTTCGGCAGACGGGCATAAGCGGAGACGGTGGAGCGCATAACTGAGCTGAACCTTCCAATCGCGGATGTCGCCCGGCCCTGAAGCGGCGCAGAAATCAAGCGCCGTTTCTCGGTCGACGGCGCCCAGCGACCCCGTAATTGTTAGCGGCGGCGAAAACGCCTGACAAGGGCTGTGACCTACTACGCTCCTTCATTGCCGGCGCGCGATTACCCGCCCTGTCCCCGTATTCACCCGCGGCTGTTCACTACCGGGATTCGTAAGTGATCCGGGCCTCATGGGCGGCCTCACACGCCACCACCCCCGAAACAACACAAAGCGAGCACGAAGACGCACAGCGTCAGCAGGAAGGCGGGCCGTTTCAGCTCGTGGCTGCGGCTGCTCCCGCCGTCTCCCGCCCGCCGGGGTGGCGGTGCCGCCGGATCCAGAAGACCGTGCAGGAAACGGCGGCCCAGGCGATGAGCACGGCGAACGGGAGGAAGTGCTGGTGCTGCCGAAAGTAGACGGCCGTGTGCTGAGCGTTCACCGAGGCTCCCGGCGGCAGCCAGCGGCCGATCTCGCCGAGGAGCGAGGGCAGCAGGGGCCAGGAGACGGCGCCGCCGGAGGACGGGTTGCCCAGCAGGACCATCAGCCCCCAGGTGGGCAGCATGGCCCACCGTCCGATGAGCGCGTTGAACATGGTGAAGACCATGGCCGAGGTGAACATGGTCAGCGCCAGGATCAGCCAGGACTCCGCGAACGGCAGCCGCACCGCATCCAGCCCCCAGTCCACGATCGCGGCGATGGTGAAGCCGCCCAGTACGGAATAGGCGGCGGTGAAGGCGATGCGTTCGGCCGGATTGAGCTCGCGGGCGTGGACGCTCAGCTGGATGGCCCCGACGAAGCCGACGATGACGGACGCCAGGGTGATGTAGAAGAGCGCGAGGCCGCGCGGGTCGCCCTTCTGGAGGGGGTTGACGTCCCGCACGACCACGGGGATGCCGATCTCCTCTCCGACCTGGGGCGCGGTCTCGGTCAGCAGCTGGGCGACGGTGGCGCCGGAGGCCCCCGAGACGTCCAGCTCGGCCGCGTGGTGGCGGTCTTGGAGGATGGCGTATACCCGCTGGTCCTCGACCGCGTTCCAGGCCTCCTCGTAGGTGGCGAAGTGACGCAACCGGAGCTCGGCTCCCAGCGCCCTTTCCATGCCCTGGACGAATTCGGCCCGTTTGATCTCGGACACGGGAACCCCGGTGACGGCGGTGGGGATGTTGTGCGGGGTCGGATTGGCCATGGCGTAGGTGTAGGAGCCCGCGAAGAGCCCGGCGGCCGCGGCCACGATGAGCACGAGCACGGTGGCGGGGAAGAACGGCGAGTGACGGAACGCCGACCAGCAGTGGCGGGCGCGCTCCCGCCCGCCGGTGGGGTCGGCGGGGCGGGCGGGGCCGTGGGGAGTGCCGCCGCCGCTCTCTTCGCCCATGGGGTCGCGACCCATGCGGTCACGATATGCAGGTCATCCGGACACGGCACGGCCCGTGGTCCGCCCGGGGGATGGGGCCGATCACCCCGGAGTTTGGCCTCAGCACTCGGTACGGTGTGCGAGCGGGCGCGCTGTGTCCTTCGCCCCGTGGTGGCCGGAGGGGTGGGGGATGGCGGAGATCCGGGACGAGTTGATCCGTGCACTGCCTGAGGCGCTCAAGGCGCATGCGGCGCAGATGGCGGACAAGACCGCATTCCAGGACGCACGGCGGAGCGTCACCTACGGGGAGCTGGAGGAGCGGACCGCGCGGCTGGCGGGTCACCTCGCGCGGTCAGGGGTGCGGCGGGGCGACCGAGTGGCCCTCCGGCTGAGCAGCCGGGTGGAGGTGGTGGAGGGATTCCTCGCGGTCCTGCGGGCGGGGGCCGTAGGCGTTCTGCTGGATCCCGGGGCGGCGGACGCGGAGCTGGCGCACTTCCTCGACGACAGCGGGGCGGTCGCGGTGATCACCGAGCAGGGCGGACGGTCCCCGATACCCGGGCCGGAGGCATCCGCCCGACCACGCCCGCGCACACGGATCGTGGTGACAGGCACGGACACCGTGCCGGACGGGGAGCCCGCAGGCACGTACGCCTTCGAACGGCTGGCCGCGACGGATCCGGGACGGGCGCCCCGGGACGACCTCGGCCTGGACGAGCCCGCCTGGATCCTCTACACCTCGGGCACCACCGGGCGCAGCAAGGGCGTCGTCTCCAGCCAGCGCGCCGCACTGTGGTCGGTGGCGGCGGCCTACGTCCCGCTGTGGGGTCTGGAGCGGGAAGACCGGCTGCTGTGGCCGCTGCCGATGTTCCACGCCTACGCGCACTCGCTGTGCCTGCTCGGGGTCCTCTCCGTGGGGGCGAGCGCCCGCCTCCTCGACCGGGGCGCGAGCGTCGCGCAGGCGCTCGCCGAGCAGCCGTGCACGGTCGTGGCGGGAGTACCGGCGACTTACCACCTGCTCACGGAGGCGTTGCGCAGCGTGCCGCAGCTGCCGTCCGGCATACGGCTGTGCGTCACCGCGGGCGCGCCGTGTCCCCCGGCGCTGCGGGCAGACGTCGAGGAACTGCTGGGTGCCCCGTTGCTCGACGGCTACGGCAGCACCGAGACGTGCGGGAAGATCGCGGTCGACAGGCCGGGCGGCGACCCCCGGGACGACGGCCCCGGCGCTCTGCCTGTACCCGGCGTTGAGGTGAGGCTGACCTGCCCCGGTGGGGATCCCGGACTCGAACCCGACGTTGATCCGGACGTAGATACCCGCGGTGATCCCGGCGGTGGCGAGGAGGTCCCCGACGGGGCGGAAGGGGAGATCTGGGTCCGCGGTCCGAACCTGATGATCGGGTATCACAACCGCCCGGACGACACCGCACGGGCGTTCAGGAACGGCTGGTACCGCACCGGGGATCTCGGACGCCACGTGCGCGGGGGCCGGTTGCTGGTCACCGGCCGGGTGAAGGAGCTGATCATCCGCGGAGGCGAGAACGTCAACCCCGTCGAGGTCGAGCATGTGCTGCTCGGCTGCCCCGGCGTCGCGGACGCCGCAGTCGTCGCCAGGCCGCACGACGTGCTGGGCGAAGTGCCGGTCGCCTTCGTGGTCCCCGGGCCGCACGGCGTCGACACCGACCGGGTTCGCGCCGTGTGCCGGGAGCGGCTGTCGGGTTTCAAGGTGCCCGACGAGGTGTACGGGACCGGCTCCGTCCCCCGTACCCCCTCCGGCAAGACCGACCGCCCGGCGCTGGCCCGGCAGTTGGCCGAACGGCTCGCTGCGGCGCGTGAGGACGCCGCGTCCGCCCTGCGCCGGCGGCTGCTCTCCTTGCCTGCGTCCGACCGTCACGACACCCTGCTGCGCCTCGTCCTCGCCCGGGCGGCGGACGCCGCCGGCGTGCCGGAACAGGCACAGGCACAAGAACGGGCACAGGCACACGAGCCCGGGCACGAGCAGGAATTGGACCCAGGGCGTCCCTTCAGCGCCTCCGGCATCACCTCCCTCGGAGGCGTCCTGCTGCGCGACCGGCTCGGCGCGGACACGGGACTGGAGCTCCCCGCGACCCTGGTGTTCGACCACCCGACGCCCGGCGCCGTGGCGGAGTTCCTGCACTCCGTACTGCTCGACGGCCGTGCCCCGGCGGCAGCCCGTACACCCGGCGGAAAGACGCGCAGGGCGCCCGAGGATCCGGTGGCCATCGTCTCCATGGCGTGCCGGTTCCCGGGAGCCCGCGACGACGCGGAATCCCCGGAGGAGCTGTGGCAGTTGCTCGTGGACGGGGTCGACGCGACCTCGGACCTCCCCGGTGACCGCGGCTGGGACCCGGCGGAGCTCTTCGACCCCGATCCGGACCGGCTCGGCACGTCCGTCACGCGCCGCGGCGGCTTCCTGCGCCGGGCGGCCGACTTCGACGCGGCGTTCTTCGGGATGTCCCCGCGGGAGGCGACGGCCACCGATCCGCAGCAGCGGCTGCTGCTGGAGACCGCCTGGGAGCTCTGTGAGCGGGCGGGCATCGACCCTGCGGAGCTGCGCGGCAGCGACACCGGCGTCTTCGTCGGCGTGATGCACGACGACTACGCAGGCCGTCTCCTGCACCGGGGCCCGCACGCGCTCGAGGCGCACCTGGCGCTGGGTTCGACCGGCAGCGTGGCGTCGGGCCGTATCGCGTACGCCCTGGGGCTGCACGGGCCCGCCGTCACGGTCGACACCGCCTGTTCGTCGTCCCTGGTGGCGATGCACTGGGCGGCGCAGGCGCTGCGGTCGGGCGAGTGCTCGCTGGCGGTGGCCGGCGGCGTCACGGTGATGGCCACCCCGGCGCCTTTCGTGGCGTTCAGCAGGCTGCGCGGCCTGGCGCCGGACGGCCGGTGCAAACCGTTCTCGGCCGCGGCCGACGGCACCGGCTGGGCGGAGGGCGCCGGAGTGGTCCTGCTGGAGCGCCTCTCCGACGCCCGGCGCAACGGCCATCCGGTCCTGGCCCTGCTGCGTGGCTCGGCCGTCGGCTCCGACGGCGCCTCCAACGGCCTCACCGCCCCCAGCGGCCCGGCCCAGCAGCAGGTGATCCGTCAGGCACTGGCCGACGCCGGGCTGAGCCCGGCCGACATCGACACCGTCGAGACGCACGGCACCGGTACCGCGCTCGGCGACCCCGTCGAGGCCCGGGCGCTGCTGGCCGCGTACGGGCAGGAGCGGCCTCCCGGCCGCCCGCTGTGGCTCGGTGCGCTGAAGTCCAGCATCGGGCACACCCAGGCCGCGGCCGGTGTCGGCGGGGTCATCAAGACCGTCCTTGCGATGCACCACGGACGCCTGCCGCGCATCCTGCACTGCGAAGAGCCGTCCCCCCGTGTGGACTGGTCGTCGGGCACCGTACGGCTGCTGGCGCAGCACGAGGAATGGCATCCGGCGCCCGGCAGTCCGCGCCGGGCGGGGGTGTCCGCGTTCGGCATCGGCGGGACCAACGCCCACGTCATCCTCGAAGAGGCCCCCCGGAGCGCCGCCGAGCAGGAAGGACCGGAAGCCGGAACGGGAGGCGGAACGAGGGGCGGAACGAGCGCGGGAACGGAAGGCCACGCAGCCGCCACCGCCCCCGGGCGCCCGAGGCCTGTGCCGCCCTTGCTGCTCTCCGGCGCAGACCCGCAAGCTCTGCGCGCACGGGCCGCCCAGGTGGCGGCTCTGCTGCGGAAGCAATCCCGGCCGGCCCTGCTGGACGTCGCGTTCTCCCTGGCCACGACCCGCACCGCGCTCACCCACCGGGCGGCGGTGACCGGAGCGGACCGCGAGGCACTGCTGAGTGCTCTGGACGCACAGTCGGCAGCCGGAGCCGGCGACACCGGCCCTGGCACTGACGGCAGCCCTGGCACCGGCACCGGCACCGAGGCGATGCTTGCCACCTCCACCGGGCGACTGGCCCTGCTGTTCTCCGGCCAGGGCTCGCAGCGGCCGGGCATGGGCCGGGAACTGCACGGCGCCTTCCCCGCGTTCGCCGCCGCCTTCGACGCCTTGTGCGACCGGTTCGACGCCGAAGGCCTGGAGCGGCCCCTGCGCTCCGTGCTGTGGGCGGAGGAGGGCACCGACGACTCCGCTCTGCTCGACCGGACCGACTTCGCGCAGACCGGGTTGTTCGTCTTCGAGGTGGCGCTCTTCCGGCTGCTGGAGTCCTGGGGAGTGCGGCCGGACGTCCTCTCCGGCCACTCCCTCGGGGAGCTGGCGGCGGCTCACGTTGCAGGGGTCCTGTCGGAGCCGGACGCCGTGGAACTGGTCGCGGCCCGGGGCCGGCTGATGCGGCAGCTGCCCGGCAACGGCGCCATGGTGGCCCTGGAAGCCTCCGAACACGAGGCCATGCAGGAGCTGCAGGAGCTGCAGGAGCTGACCGACCGGCAGCGCCGGACAGGCCGGCAGGAGACGGGCCGGACGGACCGCGTGGCGGTCGCCGCGGTGAACGGCCCCCGCTCGGTCGTCCTCTCCGGCGAGGAGGACGCCGTGCTCGCCGTCGCGGCCCGCTTCGCCGCGCGGGGGCGTCGCACCACGCGCCTGCGGGCCGGCCACGCCTTCCACTCGCCCTTGATGCAGCCGATGCTGGATGCGTTCGGACGAGTGGCGGCCCGGCTGACGTATCACGCGCCGCGGATCCCGGTGGTGTCGACGCTGACGGGGCGCCAGGCCGCCGGGGACGACTTGCGCTCCGCCGCGTACTGGGTGCGCCACGCCCGCGAAACCGTGCGCTTCGGGGACGCCGTGCACCGGCTCGCCCACGACGAACGGGTGACGGCCTTCGCCGAAGTCGGGCCCGGTGCACAGCTGACCGCTGCCGCCATGGCCGGACTGGCCGCGGCCGGCGAGGAACCGGCCGAGGGGCGGACCGAGGAGCGGGCCGGGAAGCGGGCCGGGAAGCGGGCCGAGCGGCCGGTGTTCATCACCACCGCACGGGACGGCGCCCGTGAGGCGGAGGCGGTCCTCGCCGCGCTCGGCCGGTTGCACGTCCACGGTCTGCCCGTGGACTGGCACCGGGTGTACGCGGGCAGCGGCGCCCGGCGGGTGGACCTGCCGACGTACCCCTTCCAGCGGCGGCGCTACTGGCTGGACGCCCCCACCGCCCCCTCCCCCGTCCCGGACCCGGCGGCCCGGGACGACCACCCCCTGCTGCCCCGGATGACCACCGTCCCGGGCACGGAGCGACTCCTCTGCACCGGCGACCTCTCCACCGCGGCCCACCCGTGGCTGCGCGACCACGTCGTCGCCGGGCACGTCCTGGTACCCGCGGCCGCGTTCGCCGAGATGGTGCTCCACGCGGGCGACGCCTGCGGTCTGGACACCGCGGAGGACTTCGTGCTGACGACCCCGCTGGCCCTGCCCGGCTCCGGCGACCGCGTCCAGGTACAGGTGGTCCTCGGCGAGCCGGACGCCTCCGGACGGCGTACCGCCGACGTCCACTCCCGCCCGCAGGACTCGGGGCCGCTGGGCGCCTGGACACACCATGCGACCGGGCGGCTCGGCCCGGCCTCCGAGACGGGCGGCGAGCGCCGGGACCGGGCCTCCGCATGGCCGCCCCCGGGCGCCGTGCCGGTGGACCTGACCGGTGCCTACGAGCGTCTGGCCGGCACCGGGCACGCGTACGGCCCCGCCTTCCAGGGCGTCACGGCCGCCTGGCAGGGGCCGGGCGAGGAGGTGTACGCCGAGGTGCGGCTGCCCGAAGCGGCGGGCGCCGACGCAGGCCGTTACGGCATCCACCCCGCCCTGCTCGACGCCGCGCTGCACACGGCACTCCTCGCCGCGCCGTCCGCCGGTCCCGCCCGGCTGCCCTTCGCCTGGCGCGGCCTGACCGTACACGCCGTCGGGGCCACGACCCTGCGCGTGCGCCTACGGGCCACCGGCACGGACACCGTCGCCGTGGACCTGGCCGACCCCGCCGGGAAGCCCGTGGCCCGGGTGGAGTCCTTGACCACCCGCCCGCTGCCGGAGTCCACCAGTGCCGCGGCCGCGGGGGCGAACGGTGACGGAGGGTTGTACAGCCTGCGGTGGGCCGTTGTTCCGGCCGACGGCGAGGGAATCTCCCTGTCGGTGGCGGCACCGGACGACCTGGGCCTGCGTTCCGCGTTGCCTGCCACGCCTGCCACGCCTGCCACGCCAGCCACACCTGCCGCGTTCACCGGGAGAGGGAACGAAGCCGTCGTGGTCTCCCTCGCTCCGTCATCGGACAGCGATTCCCCGGCCACGGACCCCGCCGCGGAGACGCACCGTCTGACGGCCCGCGCCCTGGACTTGTTGCAGACGCACCTGTCCGCTCCGGCGGCACCCCGCGCACGCCTCGTGGTGGTGACCTGTGGCGCCACCTCCCCCGTACCGGACCTGCCGGCCGCCGCCGTCTGGGGCCTGCTGCGTTCCGCGCAGGCGGAGTATCCCGGGCGCCTGACGGTCGTCGACACCGACGGCAGGCCCGAGTCGCTGCGCATGCTGCACGCCGCCGTCGCCACCGGCGAGCCCCAGCTCTCCCTCGTCGACGGCGTGGTCCGCGTCCCACGCCTGACAGCCTCTGACGTCCTCTCCGCCTCCGGCTCCCCCACCGACTCCCCCTCCGATTCCTCCTCCGGCTCCCCCACCGGATCGCCTACGGCCGACGGGTTCGCAGGCGGAGGCGGCGGCACCGTCCTGCTCACCGGCGGCACCGGAGCCCTCGGCGGTCTGCTGGCACGGCACCTGGTCGCCCGGCACGGGGTCCGGCACCTGGTGCTCGTCAGCCGCCGGGGCTTGCAGTCGGCCGGGGCGCGGCAGTTGCAGAACGCGCTGGAGGAGGCAGGCGCCCGCGTGGACGTGATCGCGTGCGACGTGGCGGACCGTGCCCGGCTGGCGGCCGTCGTCGAGAAGTACGCGCACCGCCTGAGCGGCGTCGTACACACGGCCGGAGCGCTGGACGACGGCGTGCTGGAGGCACTGACGCCCGCGCGGCTGGCGGCGGTGCTGCGGCCGAAGGCGGATGCCGCCTGGCACCTGCACGAGCTGACGCGGCATCTGCACTTGTCGCACTTCGTCCTGTTCTCCTCGGCGGCCGGGCTGCTGGGCAATCCCGGCCAGGCCAACTACGCGGCCGCCAACGCCTTCCTGGACGCGCTCGCCCACTACCGCACCGCCCTCGGCCTGCCCGCGCTCTCCCTCGTGTGGGGTCCGTGGGCGGGCGGGGAGGGGATGGCGGCGCGCACCGAGGGTGCCGAGCGGGCCATGGGCGGCGTGCTGCGCGCGGTCTCTCCCGGGCGGGGGCTGGCCCTGTTCGACGCCGCGCTGGGCAGGGGCGAGCCTGTGCTCGCTCCGCTGCTGCCGGCCCGTTCCCGTCCCGCAGGTCCCGCCACGCAGCCCCTCCCACCTCCCCTACGCGGGCTGGTGCGCCCGGTCCACCCGGCTCGCCCGGCTCGCCCGACCGCCGGGTCCGGGGACGGCGCGGACGGCACCGGCTCCGCGGCAGGAGCGGCCACCGGCCCCGATGACGCGGCCGGTTCCTGGCGGGGACGGCTCGCGGCACTGCCGGAAGCCGACCGGGCGCCCACGCTGCTGGATCTCGTTCGTGCAGAGGTAGCCGCGGTGCTCGGGCACCCGGACGCGGCGGCTGTGGCGCCCGGACGCCCGTTCACCGAGCTGGGCTTCGACTCGCTGACCGGGGTGCTGCTGCGCAACCGCCTCGGGATGCTCACCGGCCTGCCGCTGCCCGCCACCGTCACGTTCGACCGGCCCAGCGTCGCGGAGCTGGCCGGTCATCTGTACGCAGAGCTGGACGGTCATCTGCACGAGGAGTTGGGCGGCACCCCGGCACCCCCGCCCGAAGCCGCCGTCGCCGCCACGGGACCCACCAGGGGACCCGCCCCCAGCGGAGGGACACGGCCGCCGCAGACCCTCGCCTCCCTCTACCGACGGGT
This sequence comes from Streptomyces sp. KLMMK, assembly GCF_036961605.1. Taxonomy (NCBI): domain Bacteria; kingdom Bacillati; phylum Actinomycetota; class Actinomycetes; order Kitasatosporales; family Streptomycetaceae; genus Streptomyces; species Streptomyces sp. KLMMK. The sequence goes on along the minus strand of NZ_JBAMDC010000004.1, from coordinate 27,764 downwards.
GTGCGGAACGGGCGACGTCGTCTCGGCGATGCACCTGCTGGTGACCGCCTCGCTCGCCCTGCCCTCCTTCGGCCCCGCCGAGGCCTCCCGGCACGAGCTCGCCCCGGTCACCCTGGCCGAAGGCGCCGGCGGCCCCGCACTCGTGTGCTTCCCCGGCTTCTCCCCCCATCTCGGGAGGCCGTGGTACGCCGCGCTGGCCGCTTCTTTCGCCGGCGAGCGGGACGTCGTCGAGATCCGCCACCCCGGCACCGCCCACGGCGACGCTGTCCCGCGCGACTGGCAGACCCTGGTGGACCTGCATGCCGCCACCGTGCGCGAGCACTTGGGCGACCGCCCGTTCGCCGTCCTCGGCTACTCGATGGGCGGCTACCCGGCCCATTCGGTCGCCGCGCGGCTCGCGGCGACGGGCACGCCGCCGGCCGGCCTCGTCATCGCCGACACCTACCACGTCACCCCGGACCGCGAGCAGGAGCCGTGGCTGCTCGCCATGCCCGCCCGTCTCCCCCTCCAGCTGGGCGAGCGGTTCGACACCGTCGTGGACGACATGGCGATCGCCGCCCTGGGCGCCTACACCCGTATGGCCCGCGGCTGGCGACCCGAACCTACGGAGGTACCCACGCTGCTGATCCGCGCCAGGGAGCCGCTCCCTCCGGTGCATCCGGGCGCCGCGAGCGGGACGCGGGGCGGCGGCCCCGCGAAGCCGTCCTGGCCGGCGCCGCACACCGCCGTGGAGGTTCCCGGCGACCACTGGACCCTCTTCGAGGAACACGCCCGCACGACGGCCGACGCGATCCGGTCCTGGCTCGGCAGCACCCCGGGCCGCGCCATGGGGTGACACCGGGAGCCGTCCCGCCATGGGTGACGCCGGGAGCCGTCACGGCGCGCCGCTGCGCCGCCCGGAATCCGGCGTGTCCTCGCCTTCGCCTTCGACGTCCAGGTGGGGAAGGGCCCGGTCGAGCCATCGCGGCGTCCACCAGGCGCGGTGACCGAGGAGGGTCATCACGGCGGGTACGAGGAGGAGGCGGACGACGGTGGCGTCGATGAGGACGCTCACGGCCAGGCCCAGGCCGAGCATCTTGATCACGACATTGTTGCTGGCGATGAAGGCGGCGAAGACGCTGACCATGATGAGGGCGGCGCACGTGATGACCCGGGCGGTGATCTCGAGCGCGTGCGCGACGCTGCCCTTCGCGTCGGCCGTGCGCAGCCACGCCTCGTGGACGCGGGAGAGCAGGAAGATCTCGTAGTCCATGCTCAGTCCGAAGACGATGGCGAACATCATCATCGGCACGTAGCTCTCGATGGGCACGGTGCCCGACACGCCCAGGGCCGGGCCGCCCCAGCCCCATTGGAAGACGGCGACGACCACGCCGTAGGAGGCGGCGATGGACAGGACGTTCAGGGCGGCCGCCTTGAGGGCCACCAGGATGCCGCGGAAGACGATGAGGATGATGAGGAAGGCCAGGGCGACGACGGTGGCGATGATCAGTGGGAGCCGGGCGGACAGGATGTCGAGGAAGTCGACCTGGGCGGCGGTCGTGCCGGTCACGTAGCCGTGCGCGGCGGTGCCGGACACCGCCTCGGGCAGTGTCTCGTCCTTGAGGCGGTTCACGAGGCCGGTCGTCGAGGCGTCCTGCGGCGCGGTGGCGGAGAAGGCGGTGGCGACGAGCACATCGCCGTCGGGCGTCGGCTTGAGCGGGGTGACGGTGGCCGCGCCGGGGACGTCCGTCAGGGCCTTCGCGGCGTTGCTCGCCAGGGCGGGCCGGTCGGCGGCCGGTACACCGCTCTGGTCGATGACGACGGTCAGCGGGCCGTTGGCGCCGGGGCCGAAGGCCTCGGCCGTCAGGTCGTAGGCGCGCCGGTCGGTGAAGCTCGTGGGGTCGGCGCCGTCGCCGATGTGGCCGAGCTGGATGGAGAACACGGGGATGGCAAGGACCGCGACGGTGACGACGCCGGCTGCCAGGAACCACCAGGGCCGGCGCTCGACGCGCTGCGCGTAGCGGTGCCAGGTGCCGTGCGCTTCCCGGGCGCCGTCCGTCCCCTCGCCGGTGGTGCCTTCCGCGACGGGGGTGCGTACGCGCAGCTTGTCGATGCGCGAGCCGGTCAGGCCGAGCAGGGCGGGGACGAGCGTGAGCGCCCCCACGACGGCGGACACCACCGTCACGGCGGCCGCCGCACCCAGTTTGCCCATGAACGACACGCCCGAGACGGTCAAGCCGCCCAGCGCGATGATGACGGTGCATCCGGAGACCAGGACGGCCCGGCCGCTGGTGGCCACCGCGCGGGCCGCGGCTCCGGCCGGGTCCATGCCGTCCATGAGGTTCTGGCGGTGGCGGGTGAGCAGGAACAGGGCGTAGTCGATGCCCACCCCCAGACCGATCATCGTGGCGAGCGTCGGGGAGACCGTGGCGAACGTGAAGGCCGCGGCCAGCAGGGACAGCACGCCCAGGCCGGTGACGACGCCGGCGAGCGCGGTCACCAGCGGCACGCCCGCTGCGATGACGCTGCCGAAGCCGACCAGCAGGACCACGATCGCCACGCCGAAGCCGATGAGCTCGCTGCTCCTGTCGTCGGGCTCGGGCCGGGCGAGCTCGCCGAGCGGCCCGCCGTACTCCACCTGCACCCCGGCCGTGCGCAGCGGTTTCACGGCGTCGTCGACGCCGTCCAGGTACGGGGCTCCGAGGGTGGTGGGCGGCGAGTCGAACCGTACGGTGACGTAGGCGGTCTTGCCGTCGTCGGACAGCGGTCCGGTGTTGGGGGTGCCGGGCGGTCGCGCGGGGGGTGCGCCGGGCGGCGGCAGGGGGTTCTGCGCGGACAGTACGTGCGGGAGTTTTTGCAGGTCGGCGACCGTCTGGTTGATCTGACCGCTGACGGCCGTCAGGGGTTTCGCGGCATCGTGGAGGACCACTTGCCCGCTGTAGCCGCCTGCGGCCGGATCGTGGGCCTTCAGGACGTCGAGGCCGTCCTGGGACTGGGCCGAGGGCAGCGCGAAGTCGTCGGAGTAGTCCCCGCCGAAGGACCGCTCCAGCACCTGCACTCCGCCGAGCGCGGCGAGCCACAGCACGATGACGACGACGAAGTGCCGCGCACACCAGTGCCCGAGCCGCCCCAGCAGCCCCCGCGGGGGCGGCGGCTGCCGGCGTTTCGTCGCGGCGCCGTCGTGCGGAGCGGCCGGGGGCTGGCGCGGGGACACACCTGCCATGGGAAACCAGCCGGCAGGAATCGGCACGTTCTCGGAGAAGAACGGGTGAACGACGAACGGTGCCCGGTCGAATGGCCGGCTCCCGTCCGGCGCGGCAGGGAGGGGCATCCTGCCGGTGAAACGATGACCTCATGGCCCTTCACCCGTTACTGGACGTCACCGAACTCTCCTCCGTGGAGGCGCATCTCGAACGAGCCGGCACGGTCTTCACCGCCTTCCGGGATCAGGACTCGGGATGCGTGTCCTACGGCGTCCGGCTCCCCGGCGGAGAACGGTGGTTCGTCAAGGAAGGCACCACGGACGGCGCGAGGATCTCGCTCCGCCGGGCGTGGTCCTTTCACCGGGCCGTGAGACACCCGGTGATCGTCCCGCAGGTGCACCGGATCGCCGTGCGCAGCAACTGGGCGGTGGTCATGCCGTGGCACGAGGGCGAGGTCCTCTACCACCCCGCTGCCGGCGGCCCCGCGGACCGCATCGCCCCGGGCAGTGCCATGGCGCGTTTCCGCGCGCTGCCGCTCCCTCTGGCCACGCGCGCGTGGGAACGGGTCCTGAGCGCGCACCTCGCCGTGGAGGCAGCCGGTTACGTGGCCGTCGACTTCTACGACGGCGCGCTGCTGTACGACTTTACCGGCAACGTCATGCGCCTGGTCGACCTGGACGAGTACCGCCCGGGACCCTTCGTCCTGGAGGAGGACCGGCTGCCGGGGTCACGGCGGTTCATGGCACCGGAGGAGTACGAGCGCGGCGCGACCATCGACGTGCGCACCACCGTCTTCGCGCTCGGTCGCGCCGCCCGGCTGCTGCTCGACGCAGGAGACGACGAAGGCGCCTGGCGCGGCAGCCCGGCTCGGCTCCGTGTGCTCCACCGCGCCACCCGGGCCGACCCCGGGCAGCGTTTCGCTTCGGTCCGCCGGTTCGCCGCGGCGTGGCGTGCCGCCGGCCGGTGCCGGTCATGACCCCGGGCGTGCCCGGCGGCGGCCACGGCGTACGCACCGGGCGTCCGCATCTCCTGAGATTCTGAACAACCCCTCGACAAAAGAGCGTTCGACCGCAGGACACGCGCCCGCGTTTACGTCGGCCTGCGGGGCGCCTGCCCTATGGTGGTGCCCGTGGGTGGGGTTCTGGGCAGAGCCGGCTCCTGTGGGAGCGGGAGTGCGGGGGTCGGACTCGGCGGCAGGCCCGGGCGGGCGGTCGCGGGTGCGGCGGCCCTGGCCGTTGCGGCGGGCTGTACGGGCTCCTGGGCCTACGGGCGCGCGGGCGCCACGCAGGAGGACATCCTCCGCGATCTGGCGGTGGGCTGGACGTTCGCCGGGGCCGGGCTGATCGCCTGGTGGCGGCGCCCGGCCAACCGCACGGGGCGGCTGATGGTGGCCGAGGGCGTGACATGGTTCCTGGGCAACCTGCAAGGCACCACCGTGCCGGCGCTGTTCGCACTCGGCGCCTGGTGGGAGGCGCTGAACCTGGCCGTGCTGGCCCATCTGCTGCTGGTCTTCCCCGACGGCCGCCTCACCACCGTCTTCGCCCGGCGCGTGGTCGCCTGCGCCTACCTGCTCGTCGCGGTGGGCGGGCTGCTGCGCGTCCTCACCTACGACCCGTCGGCCGAGAGCGAGGCGACCTACCTCAGCTGCCTCGACTGCGGCCCCAACGCCCTGCTGTTCCGGCCCGGCCGGGAGCTGTTCCCGGGCATCGACCTCGGCTACCGGTGGACGGGTGCGTTGCTGACCGTGGTGGTCGTCGTCGCGCTGGTGCGCAACTGGCGGGCGAGCAGCGTCGCGAGGCGCCGGGCCCTGCTGCCGGCGTGGATCGCGATCCTGGTCGCCCTGGCGCTGGTGGGCTGGGAAGTGCTGCACGTGGCCGCGCCGCGGCTGCTGGGGCCCACCGCGTCGACGCCCACGCTGCTGTCGGACCTGAGCGAGATGGCCGTCCCGGTGACGTTCGTGGTGGGGCTGTTACGGATGCGGCTTCGGCGGGCTGCGGTGGGCAGTGTGGTGATCGAGGTGGGCGGCGATCCGACGCCGCGGCGGCTGCAGGACGTCCTGGCGCACCTGCTCGGCGATCCCTCGCTGCGGCTGGGCCTGTGGTCGGAGGCGGCCGGCGGCTACCTCGACCCGGCCGGCCGGGCGTTGCGCGGCCCGTACCCGGGATCGGGCAAGAGCGTCACCGCGCTGGACGACCGGGAGAGGCCCTCGGCGGTGCTGGTGCACGACGCGGCCCTGGGCGAGGACCCCCAGCTGCTGGCCGCGGTGGGCGCGTCGGTCCGGCTGTGCCTGGAGAACGTCCGGCTGCGGTCGCAGGCCGCGGCCCGCGGACGGGAGTCCCGCGCGGTCGGCTCACGCATCCTGGAAGCGGCGGACCGCGAACGCCGGCGCCTGGAGCGGGACTTGCACGACGGCGCACAGACCCGGCTGGTCTTCGCCCTGATGTCGCTGCGGCGCCTGGACGCCCGCCTCGCGGACGCCGGGGACGGCGGGCTCCGGCACACGGTCGCCGAGACCGACCGCACGCTGCGGATGGCCCTGGAGGACCTGCGGGGCATCGCCCGCGGCATCCACCCGGCCGTGCTGACCCGGGAGGGGCTCGGCCCGGCGGTGACCGCGCTCGCGGAACAGGCCCAAGTCCCCGTGGTGGTCTCGGTGGAGGACCGGCGCTACCCGCCGCTGGTGGAGTCGACGGCGTACTTCACGGTGTGCGAGGCGCTGTCGAACGCGGCGAAGTACGCGCAGGCGCGGGCGGTCAGCGTGTCGGCACGGCAGTGCGAGGGAGTGCTGGTGGTGGAGGCGGCCGACGACGGGGTGGGCGGGGCGGATCCCGCGCGCGGCTCGGGGCTGCAGGGGCTCGCGGACCGGCTGGCCGCGGTCGGCGGCATCCTGCAGGTGCACAGTCCCCCGGGCGGCGGGACCCGGGTGCGGGTGGAGCTGCCGTGCGCGTGACGGTGACCGAGGACTCCGTCCTGCTGCGCGAGGGCCTGGTGCGGCTGCTGACCGAGGCGGGCGTGCAGGTGGTCGGGCAGACCGGGGACGCCGGGGACCTGCTGCAACTGGTGGAGAAGGTAAGGCCGGACGTGGCCCTGCTCGACATCCGCCTGCCGCCGACCCACACCGACGAGGGCGTACGGGCGGCGTGCGCGATCCGCGGGCGCCGCCCGGAGGTCGGGGTGCTGCTGCTGTCGCAGTACGTGGAGGCCGGCAGCGCGGTGCAGGTGATGGCGCGCCGCGCGCGAGGGTTCGGGTATCTGCTCAAGGACCGGGTCGCGGACGTCGAGGAGCTGACCGGTGCCATCAAGCGGGTGGGGGCGGGCGAGTCGGTGATCGACCCGATGGTGGTGTCCCGGCTGCTGCACCGCCGGCGGGCGGGCAGCGCGCTGGAGGAGCTGACGCCCCGGGAGCGGGACGTGCTGGCGCTGATGGCCGAGGGGCGCTCCAACGAGGCGATCGCCGAGCAGCTGGTGGTGGGCGGCAAGACCGTCGAGACGCACGTACGCAACATCTTCGCCAAGCTCGGCCTGGAGCCGAGCCTGACCGACCACCGGCGCGTGCTGGCCGTCCTGTCGTACCTGCGGGGGTGACGTGCGCCGCCGCACAAGGAGCAAGGGCCGGCAGGCGGTTGCCGGCCCCGCCGGCCGCGGGTCCGCAGGGGCCGGGCGCGCATTTCAGGGCTGGCCCTGATGTGTGCACGGCGGTCCGGGCCTTGAATGGTGAGCACCGAAAGGGGAGCGCGGGGACGGGCCGAAGGGTCCGGAGACCGGCGCGAAACGGCCGGTCGCAGCCCTGGACCCGGGGCCCGGTGCCGCACTCCCCGCTCCTACGGAGAGCACGTTCAACGGGAGGAAGCCATGAAGGCAGGCAAGAGCCTTGCTGTCGCAACGGCCACGGTGGCCCTCGGGGCGGGGCTGGCGGTGACCGCCCCCTCGGCCCAGGCGGAGCCGGCCGCGCGGAGCGTCGTCACGCAGACCGCCGACCTCGATACCGGCGTCGGCCACAGCATCCAGGCGAGCTGGAAGCGGATCTGGGGCCCGTACAAGCACTCCCCCACCAAGTACTGGGCGACCGCCGACTTCGTCCCGCGCAGCAACGCGCTCGGCGCGCACGCCCGCTGCTGGAACGGCGGCGACGGCACCAAGCTCAAGATCGACATCGTGCGCAGCAGCGACAAGAAGGTCATCGCCAAGGGCGGCTGGGGCTACTGCACGGGCGACTGGATGAACGTGGACACCTTCCGCGCCTCGCCCAACCAGAAGCACTACATGCGGATCTCCCTGAGCGGTAAGCCGCACACGATCGAGGCCCGCGCCTACCACAAGGTGTGAGGCGCGGCCGTCCGAGCCGCCGGGCCGTCCGACGGGGGATGCATGACGGGCGGCCCGGCCCGACGGGGGGCATCCCTGAGGTATGAGGCCCGCGACCGGACCTCATACCTCAGGGTGAATGACAGCGGAGAAGCGCTTCCCTTGGCCCGCGCTCTCGTTGGGTGGTGACAAGTGCCTCTGGCACAGGAATCACCAGGAGAGCGAGAAGCGGAGGGCGCTGTGCGTCGTCGGATGAACTTCGTGCTGGCCGCGGTCGTCATGGCGGGCGTATGGGCCGCACCGGTGGCGGTCGCCCAACCCGTCCCGGCACCGCCCTCCGCCGTGCACGCGATCTCCGCCAAGCCGCCCTTCTCGTACGAGGACTGCCTCAAGGCGGCCAAGAAGCACGGGGAGAGCGCGCGCTACAGCAAGTGGCACTGCGACCAACTGGTCAAGAAGGGCTGGGTCAGGCACCCGAAGCGCTGACCCCGCCCACCTCGGTTCAGGCCGCGACGGGTGCGTCGGCCAGGGTCCGGACGACCTCGGTCAGCGCGATGGCGACCTCGGTGTCGTCGATCGGGTGGGTCTCGGCGAAACGCGTCACGGAGCCGGGAACCGCCAGCTTGACGTCCTCCAGCACCTTGCCGCCGGCGATGCCCGCGGCCTTGCGGGTCTCGTCCTGCGCCCAGACACCGCCGTACTGCCCGGCGGCGGTGCCGGCCACGGCGATCCGCTTGCCGACGATGGCGCCCATGCCGTACGGGCGCGACAGCCAGTCGATGGCGTTCTTCAGCACGGCGGGGATGGTGCCGTTGTACTCGGGGGTGAACAGCAGGAAGGCGTCGGCGGAGGCGGCCGCCTCGCGCAGGCGGGCGGCGGCCTCCGGGACGACCCCTTCGGCGTCGAGGTCCTCGTTGTAGAAGGGCACGTCGGCCAGGCCCTCGTAGATCTCGACCTCGGTGCCCTCGGGGGCGAGCTTGACCGCGGCCTCGGCGAGCTGGCGGTTGTGGGACCCGGCGCGGAGGCTGCCGACGAGCGCAAGGATGCGAACAGACATGAGGAACTCCAGGAAAATAATGACGGAAGCAAACCGGACCGTGGTCCTGTTTTAGGATTGTGGCACTTATCCGGACCACGGTCCAGTTATTTCGGCGGGACGTTACGCTGGACCCATGACCGGCTCCGTTCCCCCCTCGCCGCCGCCGTCCGGCGCCCCGGACGGCCGGAAGGACCTCACTCTCCTCCCGGCGGGCGAGCCCCCGCAGCAGCTCCGAGCCGACGCGGCGCGCAACCGCACACGGCTTCTGGAGGCGGCATCCCGCCTGCTGGTCGAGCGCGGAGCCGCGAACCTGACCATGGAAGCGGTGGCCTCGGCCGCGGGAGTCGGCAAAGGCACCGTCTTCCGGCGCTTCGGCGACCGCACCGGACTGCTGCTGGCCCTCCTGGACCACCGCGAGCAGCAGCTCCAGGCCGCCTTCCTCTCCGGCCCCCCGCCCCTGGGCCCCGGCGCCCCCGCGGCGCAGCGCCTGCACGCCTTCGGGCCCGCCGTCATCCGCCACGAGCACGACCACCACGAACTGATCCTGGCCACCCGGGCCGACCCCCTGCGCACCTACGGCGTCCCGGCGTACGGCCTGCGCGTCGCCCACATCGCCATGCTGCTGCGCGAGGCGGGTGTGGCAGGCGACACCGAGGTCCTCGCGCACACGCTGCTGGGCTGCCTCGACACCGCCCTCGTCCACCACCTGGGCGTCGAGCGCGGCATGCCGCCCGACCGCCTGGAGGCCGCCTGGCACGACCTCGTCACGCGACTGGGGGCGGAGCGCTGACGGCGGGCGCCGCGGGCGACCGGCCCGCCCGGGCCGCTACGGGACGTCGACCTTGGGCACCTCGATCTTGGGCACCTCGATCTTGGGCATCTCGACCTTGATCGGGTCCTTGGTGAACGTCTCCGTCAGGCCTCCCTCCCAGCTGACCGACAGGGTCTTACCGCCGTCCACCAGGGTCGCGGTGCCCTTGGTGCGCGGGTTGCCGGGGCTGGGGCACTTCAGGTCGAACTTCACCGTCGTGCCGGAGCGTTGTGCGGGGCCGCTGCACACGCCCTTGTCGGAGTCGGAGATGCCGCGGTCCCCGAAAATCGTCACTCGGACGATGTTGTAGCCCTTCTGCTGGTTCCATATGCCGTCCAGGTCGGCTTCGCCACCGCCCGGGGCCGGCTTCTTGGGGTCACCCTGCTCCGGCTTCTTGGCGCCGTCCTCCCCGGGCTTCCCGGAACCGCTCGCCGAAGGCTTCGCCGCGGACTTGTCGCCGGTCTTGGCGGCGTCCTTCCCGCCCTCGCCGTCCGATCCGCTGCCGCAACCCGTCATCAGCACTGCTGCAATCAGCGCGGCGCCCACGGTTTGTGCCACCTTACGCACGAATTTCCCCTCTACGGCCGAACAGAACAAGCCAACCTAACAGGCTGCTCCACCACCGCAGGAACCCCTTTTCCCTCGCAGCACAGGCACCTGACACCCGCCCACGACCGGCCCGGGACCCGGCACTTGCCCACCGAACTTGCCCACCGAACTGCGGCAGGCTGCGTACCCCTACGGGAAGGGCCCGGCCGTCCGGCCGGGCCCTTGCTGTTCCCTCTGCGGGCTCTTCCCGTTCCCTCTGCGGGCCCGCGCGATTCCGCCGGTCGGGTACAGCCGCGCCGACCCGCCCGTCATAGCCTTGCCCCGGCCCTCCCCGCTCCGGACCATGCGGCCCATGGCACGTTGCGAGGTATGCGGAAACGACTACGACCTGGCGTTCTTCGTGGAGACCCAGGACGGTTCACGTCACGCGTTCGATTCGTTCGCGTGCGCCATCCACCGCATGGCGCCCATCTGCGAACACTGCCGGGTCCCGATCGTCGGCCAGGGGGTGGAGGCGGGCGGCCACTGGTACTGCGGTGCCCACTGCGCCCGCTCCGAGGGAAAGGTGGGGATTGTGGACAGGGTGTGACCGGGCCGGCCGGGAGAGGGCGGCTTCGCGCGACTCCCGGCAGGGCCGACAAGGCCGTGAGGCGGCCCTCAGAGCTGCGGCAGGCTCCCGGGCAGGGGCAGCGGTGACGTCGCCTGAAGCGACGTGCGGGCCGGGACGGGGGCCGTGGGGTGACAGGTGAAGCCGAGGCGCGTCAGCGCCCGGGTCACTTCACCGGCGGTGAAATCACGCCGGTCCTGCTTGGTGATCACCTGTCCCACCTGCTTGACGGGGTAGGTGCGGCGGCCGATGACCACGCACGCGCCGTCGACGGGCTCGGGCGCGATGCCCTTCATCATCTGTTCGACCTCGCTCTTGACGAAGTCGAAGGGGAAGCGGGCAATGACACAGCGCATAGTGCCTCAACGGGGTGGGAGGGGATCCGGGGCAGGGCTGCCGGCCGGGGGATCGTGCGGCACCCGGCGGGAAAACGCCGGACAGCACAGACCTTATTCCCCGGTGCAGCACATATCGAGAAATTCTCTGCGGCACGGGCCGCGTCCAGGAATCACATCACCGGCACACGAGCCGAAGAAAAAGCGAGCCACGGGACGGCGGGGGCCGGCCCGGGCCGGGACCACTGCAGAAAAACTGCCCGGAAACGCAACGAGCCGGGGCCCGCACCCAAAGTGCGGGCCCCAGCTACGTCAACGCGTCAGACGCCGGGCGTCAGGCACAGGCGTCAGGCGGGAAGGATGTTCTCCGCCTGCGGGCCCTTCTGGCCCTGCGTGACGTCGAAGGTCACCTTCTGGCCTTCCTGAAGCTCACGGAAGCCCTGGGTGGCAATGTTCGAGTAGTGGGCGAAGACGTCAGCGCCGCCACCGTCCTGCTCGATGAAGCCGAAGCCCTTTTCCGCGTTGAACCACTTCACGGTGCCAGTAGCCATAATAAATCTCCTTCGGGGCGTTACCCGGGGACCACACTGCGCGGGCCCCGCATCGCCGAGATGATTGCCCGTCCGGAAAAGAAAAGCCGGAAATACAAATAAGTGCTTCCGTCGGCTGGAGGCCGACCGGACACACTTGCAAGTCTTTGGGAACCACAACTGCAACTGAAAAGACAGTAGCACGGAACCGCCGCCAGGTGGGCAGAAATTTTTTTCCGCACCACCATCGGGTGAAAAATTCGGGCCCCCGCCGGGCTATTTCTGCAGCTACGACGGCAGATGTTCACTGCCCGGCACCCTGCGTCATGCCGCGTCACGCCGCACGACGGAAGAGCGCCGCCCAGAGGAAGGGTTCGCCGAACGAGGGCGACTCGGACGGCTCGTCGCGCATGCGGCGCAGGTCGACCTCCTCGAGGTCGCAGAAGATCCGGCGCAGCGACTCGGGCGCATAGGCGAGGCCGCCGTGGAGGCGCGCCTGGCGGTAGAAGTCCGCGTCGGGGATCTCGGAGCCCATCCCGCCGGCCGCGAAGCAGGTGAGGGCGAACCGGCCGCCGGGCGCGAGGGCGCGGTCGAGGAGGGCGAGGTAGCTGATCCGGCGGTGCGGCGGCAGGTGGTGGAAGCAGCCGGAGTCGTAGATCAGGTCGTACCGGCCGTCGAGCTCCTCGCCGACGAGGGCGAAGGCGTCGGCGCACCGGAACCGCACCGCGGCCCCGGCCTCCCGGGCGCGGTCCTCGGCCCAGGCGATCGCCGCCGGAGAGAGGTCGACGGCGTCGACCTCGAAGCCCCGAGAGGCGAGGTGGATCGCGTTGCGGCCCGGGCCGCAGCCCAGATCGAGGGCGCGGCCCGGGGCGATCAGGCCGCGGTCGAGGTACGAGACCAGGCTCTCGTCGGGCTTGTCCACGAAGAACGGCACCGGCCTGGAGCGGTCCTCGTAGAAGCCGTCCCACCAGGACGCCGCGCCGGCCGTCCAGCGGTCGGCCTCCGGCGCGAACAGGCCGTCCAGCAGCCTCAGGACGTCGTCCACCGTACGGATGTTCCGGTCCATCCGGACCCCCTTCCCATTGCCTCGATCGTAGGCGGGAATGCCATGAAAGCCCAGGTCAGAGGCCTTCCGGGGAAGCCGCGGGCAGCCGCGTGAGGGGGCCGGGGACGGAGAGGAAGGGTGCCACCCGAGGAGGGAGGCGAACGGCCGTGCGCACCCCCGGCGAAGGCCTCTCAGGGGCCGATTCCGGCCGCGCCGGACCGGGTTTCCCGACGATCTCGCCGACCCGCCGGCCAAAGGCCTCACGAGCGGGATCGGGCCTGCGGCCGGGACGCATCAACCACCCTTTATCCATAATGCGTTTCATGTGTCTGATGTGTCTTAGAAGACTCAATGATGCAGTGCGTGTCGATTGATCCCATGTGTCGTTTGGCAAAGCATGAAGAACCGCATCGTGACGCGTATTGCTGTGGGATCGACCCTTCTGGTGTGCGGCGCCGTCTCCGCATCCGGCACCGCCGAGGCGGCCGGTGGCGGTGGGGGCGGGGGTGGGATCAGCCCCCGGCCGCTGATGCACCGTCTCTCCAATGTCACCCGTATCGCCAACGTCGAGGACAGCCCCCTCGGCGACACCGTCTCCTTCGTCAACGAAAAGCTCCCCAGGGAGGCTTCCAGCCGTATCGCCCTCCGGTGACCAGCCACGCATCGCCGCCGCCCGCGGTGCCGGAGCCCCCGGCGCCGCGGCACGCGGTGCAGCATTAGTCTCCGGGTGACCTTTCTCGACGAGCAGTTGACCGGCCGGTGGAGCTGCGCCTCGTCCACACCGGTCCCGTACGCCCCGCCCGGCCGGCCCGGCCCGCCCGCCCGCTGAGCCGCGGGTACCGGGGGGTACAGATCGTGTTCAATCCTCGAATCCCGCCACCCGGTCCCCTGCACCGGCCCTACGGTGGGCCCTCGCCACTGCCGGACGGGGGGAATGGGGAACACCGTGGACAGGGAAGAGCGCGCCCGCATCGTCGCCAGGATCCAGGAGGAGCGCGAGCGGCTGCGCCCGCTGCAACCGCAGATGACGCGCACCGTGATCCAGCTGCTGCGCCGGACGGTGCCGGAGTCGGAGCCCGGGGTGGTGCCGTGGGTGAACCTGGCCACCATCAAGAGCATCGAGGCCGAGCACGGCACGGACGGGGTGGTGGCGCTCGCGTTGTCCCTGGGGAACTGGGCGGCCGCCATCGCCCAGGACTTCGCCCGGACGAACGGGCACACCGCCGAGCAGCTGATGGACTACTACGAGACCCAGTTCTTCGAGGACGACGCGTCCTCGGACTCCGAAGACTGAACGGGGCCGGATGCCCGTCCTCCCGCCCTCACCCGTTCGCGGCCGCCGGGGGTGGGGGCGGAAGCACGCTTCCCGTGGTGCAGAAGACGCAGCCGTCCCAATGCGGCAGGGCGTTCAGGACCCGGTGGGGCACGCACGAGGCCGTCACGGCCATGTCCGGGCCGGGGAAGACGTCGTCTCCGCCGCGGGCGGGGCGCGGACCGGGGACGAAGGCCTCGACCATGTCCCGGAAGTGCTTCAGGTACGTGGGCGCGTAGGGCGGCTCGTATCCCAGCTCGTCCCAGCGGTGCCGCCGCAGTGCAAGGTCGACGACCCGCAGCACAAAGCCTTTGGCCTCGGCCTGCTCGGACGGGGTGTCCCCCCAGTCGATGTCCTGCAGGTCGAAGCCGACCACGCCCCGCCCCATCACGTTCTGGTCCTGCAGAGCCAGCAGCGAGGCGAAGCGGAAGTCCCAGGGGCGGCTCGCCAGCTCCGATACCGCCAGCCACAGCACCTCGACGAAGACAGCCGTCCCGCCGTTGGACATGGAGAGGCCGTCCCCCGCCCCGTCGAACACGTTACCCATGCCACCACCCTAGGCATGGCGTTCCGGAGCCCCTCAGGCCGTCCGGCTGTCCGGCTGCATCTCGTCGTGCGAGCCCTCTTGCGTAGCACGCACCACACCCGTCAGGGTCACTAACCGAAGTCAGAGAGGTTCACGTACGCGCCGCAACTCACATCAGCCCCTTGTGTCCAGGAGGACCGATGCACGAGTCAGCCCCGCAGAACCCCAGGCACCCCGGTCACCCCGATCACCCTGATCGCGTCGACCGCGTCGACCGCGTCGACCGCGTCGACCGCGTCGACCGCGTCGACCGCGTCGACCGCGTCGACCGCGTCGAGGATCCCGGTCCCCACACCTCCGTGGAAGGCAGGCAGCAGACCCCCGACGTCAGCCGCCGCCTCGTCCTGAAGTCCGCGGGCGCGGCGAGCGCCGGTGTGGGCCTGGGCCTCGGGGCGGCCTCGGCGGCGGCCTCCCCCGCCGCTGCGGCGGCACCGCGGCGCCAGGGCGCGACCATGATCGGAGTACCGTTCGAGCGGCGCGGCACGGTGCGGGTCGGGATCGTCGGGCTGGGGAACCGCGGCAGTGCGATGACGGAGCTGTTCCTGGCGGTGCCCGGGGTGCGGGTGGTGGCGCTGTGCGACATGGTGCGGGCCAAGGCGGAGAAGGTCGCGGCCAAGGTCCGGTCGGCCGGTCAGCCGGCGCCCGCGCTCTACACCAAGGGCGAGGACGACTTCCGGCAGCTGTGCGGGCGCGGCGACGTCGACTTCGTGTACGTGGCGACGCCGTGGGAGTGGCACTTCCCGATGGCCGAGGCGGCCCTGACCGCGGGCAAGCACGTCGGGGTGGAGTGTCCGGCCGCCATGGAGCTCGATCAGCTGTGGCGCCTGGTGGACCTGTCCGAGCGCACGCGGCGGCACTGCATGCAGCTGGAGAACTGCTGCTACGGCCGGAACGAGATGCGCGTGCTGCGGATGGCGCACGCGGGGAAGTTCGGCGAGCTGCTGCACGGGGCGGGGGCCTACATCCACGACCTGCGGGAGCTGATGTTCTCGCCGACGTACTACGAGGGGCCGTGGCGGCGGCTGTGGCACACCCGGCTGAGAGGGGACGTCTACCCCACGCACGGCTTCGCGCCGGTCGCCAATTACATGGACGTCAACCGCGGGGACCGGGCCGTGCGGATCACGACGTTCGGCTCCCCCGCCGCGGGTCTGGCCGCCTACCGCGCGCAGCACATACCGCCCGGCGACGCGAGCTGGAAGGAGACGTACGTCGGCAGCGACATGTCGGTCAGCCTCGTGCAGACGGCCCGGGGGCGCGTGATCCGCCTGGAGCACGCGGTCAGCAACCCCCACCCCTACAGCCGCGTGAATGCGCTGGGCGGCACGAAGGGGGCCTTCGAGGACTACCCGCCGCGGATCTACCTGGAGCCGGAGATGTCCGGGGACGAGTGGGGCGACTTCGGGACGTACGCGGAGTGGGACCACTGGCTGTGGAAGGAGCACGCGAACCCGCCGGGCGGGCACGGCGGCATGGACTACATCATGATCTTCCGGCTGATGCAGTGCATGCAGCAGGGGCTGGTGCCCGACTTCGACGTCTACGACGCGGCCACGTGGAGCGCGCCGGTGCCGCTGAGCCACGCCTCCATCAGGGCGAAGGGCGCGCCGCAGGAGATCCCGGACTTCACTCGGGGGCTGTGGCGCGGAGGGCGGCCGGGCGTGGACTCGGCGAAGCCCTAGCGGCCGGCCGGCACGCGAAGAGGCGCCCGCCCCGGTCTCCCGGGTCGGGCGCCTCTCGTCGTTCTCAGCCGGTCGGGACCGGCTCGGCTTCAACCGGTCAGGACTGACCGGCCTCCGCACGGGCGAGCTCGTTGGCACGCTCGGTCTCCGCGACCCGGCCGCGGACGAGGAACCAGCCGCCGACCAGCATCGCGACGATGATCGGCAGGCACAGCACCGTGGTGCGGCCGGCGCCGGGCTCGGACGCCATCAGGCCGAGCACACCGGCCAGGAAGACCAGGGTGACGATCTGGGTGTACGGGGCCCAGGGGAGCTTGTAGCCGGGGCGGGTGACCCGGCCCTCCTTGGAGCGGCGGTAGAACAGCAGGGAGCAGACCATGATCATGCCCCAGGTGCCGATGATGCCGATCGCGGCGAAGTTCAGCACGATCTCGAAGGCGTCGGCGGGGACGACGAAGTTCAGGCCGACACCGAGGACGCAGAAGAACGCGGTGAGCAGGATGCCGCCGTAGGGCACCTGGCCCTTGTTCATCAGGCCGGTGAACTTCGGCGCCGAGCCGGACATCGCCATCGAGCGCAGGATGCGGCCGGTGGAGTACAGGCCCGAGTTCAGGCTGGAGAGGGCCGCGGTGAGGACCACGAGGTTCATGACACCGGCCGCGTACGGCACGCCGATCTTGCCCAGGACGGTGACGAACGGGCTCTCGCCGGCGACGTACTCGGTGAACGGGAGCAGCAGCGCGAGCAGGACGACCGAGCCGACGTAGAAGAGGCCGACACGCCACATGATCGAGTTGATCGCCTTCGGCATGATCTTCTCGGGGTTCTTGGTCTCACCCGCGGCCACACCGCACAGCTCGACGGAGGCGTAGGCGAAGACGACGCCCTGGATGACGAGCAGCATCGGCATGACGCCGGTCGGGAAGATGCCGCCGTGGTCGGTGATGTTCGCCAGGCCCGGGGTCGAGTCGCCGACGCTGTGCTGGCTGGCCAGCAGGAAGATGCCGACGACCATGAAGAGGGTGATCGCGGCGACCTTGATGATCGCGAACCAGAACTCCATCTCGCCGAAGTACTTCACCGAGATCAGGTTCACGGTGAGTACGACCGCGAGGGCGATCAGCGCGAGGACCCACTGCGGGATGTCGCTGAACATTCCCCAGTAGTGGGTGTAGGTGGCCACGGCGGTGATGTCCGCGATGCCGGTGGTGGCCCAGTTCAGGAAGTAGAGCCAGCCGGCGGTGAAGGCGCCCTTCTCGCCCATGAACTCACGGGCGTAGGAGACGAAGGCTCCGGAGGAGGGGCGGTAGAGCACGAGCTCGCCGAGCGCACGCACGACGAAGAAGGCGAAGAGGCCGCACACCGCGTAGGCGATGAAGAGGGACGGACCGGCGCTGTGGAGACGGCCACCGGCACCGAGGAAGAGTCCGGTGCCGATCGCTCCACCAATGGCGATCATGTTGACGTGGCGGGACTTGAGGTCCTTGCTGTACCCGGCATCGCCGGCGTCCACGTGTGTGGAGGCCGTCGGCGCCGCCGTGGCGGCGGGCTGGGGTTCGGCCGCAGTGAGGGTGCGGTCACTCATGTGGTTCTTCGCCTTCGCTGGAGAGGGGCAGGACCGGGTCGCGGTGGTGCTCTGAGGGGGAGCGGCCCGGTTACCCGGAGGGCCGGCTGGCGACGCCGGTCTTCTCCGAGGGGTGAAGCGATGCCCGCCGGCCTGTGGCCGGAGTGCCTCAGGCTGCCTGGGGCAGCCCCGGGGAGGGGTCTGCCGGAGGGCAGGCCGTTAGGTGCGGGCGTGGGGGGGGTGCAGGGCCCGGGGAGGACGGTGCTTCCGTCGCCCTGGGCGCTGCGGGTGGCGCGGGGAGGTCAGCCCTCTAAGGGCCGCCGCCGGCCGGGTGTCGTCGCGTGACGGGCCGGCCTGCCGTGGGGCGCGTGCGCCCCGTGGCACGGCATGGCGCCGGGGCGCTGCTGCGCCTCGGTGCTCGGCCGGCTGTCGTTGGACTCCATGCCGTGAATGGTGTGAGGCGTGTAAGGGCGGCGTCAAGAGTTCACAGGGAATTGATATTTCCGCCGGTAAGCGCTCGGTCTGCGCTGGTCAGAGTGCGCAGGACGGGCATTTTCCAGACATACAAAGGGATTCGCGCGGCACGCATGGCACGCCGGTACATGACCGTTTTCGCGCCACACCCCTGACCGATGTGATCAAGGCCACATGTCCGTGATCTTGCATTACTTGCCCCAGGCAAAACGTGCTGGCTACACGGAGCAGGGGCGGGCGCCTACCCCGGGCGAAAGCGGGAGGAATACGGAGGGAGCCGACACGGGGACGGCCGGGCAGCCGGACGGGTGGACCTGGGAGCACCCGGGCGCGCGGGACGCGGCGGCGGCGCGGCGGCGACTTACATTGGCCGCCCCAGAAGCTCGAACGGCGGAGGTGTCCACTCATGCAGGTCGCCGGCTGGCACGTAGAAATCGAATTCGACGAGGACGAGTCCCACACCCGGGCCGCCGCCCTCCTCCGGCTGCGCGACGGAACCGAGCTCCGGGCGCGCACCTCCTCCACCCGCGACCCTCAGGACCCGAACGAGCCCCGCATCGGCGAAGAGATCGCCGGCGCCCGCGCGCTCCGCGACCTCGCCGAGCAACTCGAGCTCAAGGGCCGCGCCGAGGCCAGGAACCTCACCAAGCAGTAGCCCCGGCGGCGCCCGGCGAAGCGCCCCGGGGCGGGAGACGACCCGCGAGATCCGGCCGATCCACCGGCATATGCGGGCGGGCGAGGCCGGGTCCGGAAGGGTTGGTTCAGCTGCGGAGCGACCTCGGGCGGGGCCGGTCGCAAGGCATCCGGGGGCGCGTGCGGTCGGCGTGAATGCATCGCCGCCCACGCGCCTTTACCTTGCATATATTGCCGCATGACTATCTCTTGACCTAATCTCCCGATGGCACCTGACGGCACATCAACAGCAGCCGTACGCACAGGGATCCACAGCAAAAAGGCCCTGGGGGCGCGCCATGCGACGGCATGCCCCCAGGGACCTCCGGTCAGCGCACGTTCCCGTTGCCGCCGCGGGCTTCCGTCAAAGACAACGGCCGCAACGGGGCCAACACACGCCAACCCAGTCCTCGGAGGGTACCGTGAACCACCCTGCCCGGCTACGCGACGCCATCGCCTCGGACGGCACCACCCCGCTCATCGGCATCTTCGACATGTTCTCCGCCTCCGTGGCGGCCCAGCACTACGACGGCATGTTCGTCTCCGGATTCGGATTCGCCGCCTCCCACTACGGGCTGCCCGACATAGGTTTCATAGCCTGGCCCGACATCGTCGCCTTCGTGCAGCGGCTGCGCCTCGCCTTCCCCGCCCAGCACCTGCTCGTCGACATCGACGACGGTTACGTCGACCCCGAGACCGCCTGCCACGCCGTCCAGCAGCTCGAGGCCGCCGGCGCCTCGGGCGTGATCCTCGAGGACCAGCAGCGCCCGCGGCGCTGCGGTCACGTCGACGGCAAGCAGATCCTTCCCCTGCAGGAGTACCTGGACAAGCTCGACATGGTCCTCGACTCCCGCCGCGACCTCGTCGTCGTCGCGCGTACCGACGCCACGGAGGAGGACGAGATCCTGCGCCGTGCCAAGGCCCTGGCCGCCACCGACGCGGACGTCCTGCTCGTCGACGGCGTCCGCAGCGTCGACTGGATCCGCAAGGTCCGCGACGTCATCGGCGACAAGCCGCTGCTGTTCAACCAGATCGCGGGCGGCAAGTCGCCCCGGTTGTCACTGCCGGAGCTGACCGGCCTCGGCGTCGACGTGGCGATCTACAGCACCCCCTGCCTCTTCGCCGCGCAGTCGGCCATGGACCGGGCGCTGACGGAGCTCAGGACCCGGGACGGACGGCTGCCCGAGCACACCGCCTCCAGCATCGGCGTCGCCGAGTGCCTGGCGCTGCTGGAGAAGAACATCAGCCGCCACCACGACCGGTCCTTGATCACCGCGGCGACCGCCCGCTGACCGGCCCGGGGCCTGCCCGGGGCCGGGACCTTTCCCCTCGGCCCGGCCCCGGGCTCCGCCCTGTGACCGCCTCCGTCCGGCACGGCCGCCGCGCCTGCCGCCGCCCCGCCGCCGTGCCGCTGCCCTCCCGGTGAACCGGTAAGGGCCTCCGGTGAACCGGCGGGGGGCGCGGCGGCGTCTGAAGGACTGCCCCTGCTTCTGGCCGCCGGGGCCGCGTACCGCCCGTTCGGCGGTACGTTCGAGCTGCGGACACAGCAGGCAATGGGCAGGGGACGACAGACCGTGAGCCGGACCGGGACCACAGACAGCGCGGCGGCGGATCCTTCGGGGATACGCCGGGGGGCCGTGCCCGCCCCCGTATCCCCCCTTGCACCCGCATCCCCACCCGTGCCCGTCGCCGGGCTGCGCCCCGAGGGCGTGGTCGACCTGCGGGCCCCGGGCAGCCGGGCCCCGGCGGTGCTGTCGTACCCGGCGGGGTCGGTCGTCGTGGTGTCGGGACTGCCCGGCAGCGGCAAGAGCACCTTGCTGCGGCGCTGGTCGCCCGCGGCTCCCGCCGTCGACCCGCGCACCGCCCACGAGAGGTGGGAGGCGCGCATGCCCGACCGGTTGCCGTACGCGCTCTACCGTCCCTGCGCCCGCCTGGAGCACTTCTTCCGGATCCGTGCGGCGGTACGCAGCGGGCGGCCGGTTCTGGTGCACGACTGCGGCAGCCGCCCCTGGATGCGGCGCTGGCTGGCCCGGGAGGCCGGGCTCCGCGGCCACGAGCTGCACCTGGTGCTGCTGGACGTGGGGACGGCGCAGGCGCTGGAAGGGCAGCGGGCGCGGGGCCGCTGGGTCCGCGAGCGCGTCTTCACCCGGCACGACCGGGGTCTTCGCAAGCTGCTGCGCTCCGTCGCCGCGCCCGGGCGCGGCGAGGGCGAGGGAGCGGTGCCGGCGGAGGTCGCGGAGGCCGCGTCCCTGGTGCTCCTGGGTGCAGGCACCCGCGAGCACGTCTCCGCGCTGGAATTCCGGGGGCCCCGGGTCTCCCGGGAGCCGCGGCCGGACCGCTCCGTGGCTCAGTAGCGCAGGACCGCGGCGAGGCGGTCCTCCCCGGCGAGCGTGTCGTCCGGGAGGAACTCGACGTCCGCTCCGCTGTCGAGCGCGCTCTCCACGATCTCGTCCACGGCGTCCTCGTGGAGGGAGGGGTCCGCGCTGAGGGGCTCGACGGGGGCCTCCACCAGCTGGGGATGCCCGCCGTTGCCGTCCGTGCGGACGGTCGCCTGGTAGTGGTCCTCGACCGCGAGGAGGGCCACCCGGCCCTGTCGCACCGTCTGCCAGATCTCGTCGAGGCCCGAGGTGAAGCGGCGTGAACCGCGCGCGTCGCTCAGCCGCTGCAGCACGTCGTCCCGGCGGGCCTGGCGGCGCTCCGCGAAGGCCGGGCGGAGCAGTTCCAGGAGGTCGTGTCCCCTCTTGCCGGGGGCGCCGCCGCTCTCGACCTCGGCGGTGATCGCCCGGTTGGGGAGCGCCTCCCTGAAGTGCGAGGTGAGCTCGCGCAGGCCCACCACGTACAGCGGGCGGGGGTGCTGTTCGAGGACGCGGGCGAGCGCGGCGGCGACCGTGCGCAGGTACTGCCGCTCGCGCTCGACGTGGCCCTCCTCGCGGACGGGCATGTCGAAGTGCCGGCCCGGCATGGCGTCCTGGTGATCGGGCAGGGCGGGCTGCACGGGGAAGCCGTTCGCGGTGGCCTCGGTGAGGGCGTCGCCGGCGCCGTCCCACAGCCGGGCCTCGCCCTTGGAGAGGGCGAGGGCCCAGTAGGGCTCCTCCACGCGGACGGCGGACACGAGGTTGCGGGTGAGGAACGTCTTGGCGATCACCACGCGCTGGGGCACCGCACGCGGCACGTACCAGACGTGGTGCTCGCCGGGGGCCACGAGGATGAGCAGCCCGTCGCTGGCGTGCGTCAGGTCCACTTCGGCGACGGCTGCGTCCAGGTGCGACTCGACGTCCATCCGGGCGGCCCGGGAGACGCCCGCGTCGTCGGCCAGCCGGCGCTTGGCCTCCGCGACGGTGTTCCGCAGCCGGACCGGATCCTCGGGGCTGAAGGGATCGCGCCGGGTCGTCGGCACGAGCAGCGACACCGCCGGGTAGGCACGCGGTCCCCGCAGATCGCGGAGGATCTCGTCGGTCAGGTCGCCGATGTCCATGGGTGTTCTCCTACCGCCTGCAGCCTCGGGGACCATTACAGATCAGCAGAAATGCCGTATCCCAGCCACTCCAGCGCCACCAAACGAACCACTTCCGACGGATGCCGTAAGACTTTCGTCATGGGTTTCCCGGAGCGCCGGACGGCCGGAAACCGTTGTAAGGAGTGAGTGGATACGCCGGCTTTTCGGAGGCAGAGAATGGGACGTGTACGACGGGTGCTGCGCAAGCCGGCCGTCATCGGAGTGCTGATCGCGGGGGCACTCGCGGTAGCCGCGGGCATGGTGTGGTTCCAGCCGTGGAAGCTGTGGGTGGACGAGACGGTCCGGGAGTCCGTCCCGGCGGCCACCGGCACCGGGCGGCCGGAGGGCGCCGGTGGCGTGCGGACGCTGGCCACCGGTGAGCTGATCAGCCACGAGCACAGCACCAGCGGGAAGGTGCGCATCCTCCAACTGCCCGACGGGACGCGCACCCTGCGCCTGGAGAACCTCGACACCAGCAACGGCCCCGCCCTCAAGGTCCTGCTGAGCGACGCCCCCGTGAAGCCCGGGCGCGACGGCTGGCACGTCTTCGACGACGGCGCGCACGTCAGCCTGGGCTCGCTCAAGGGGAACAAGGGCGACCAGAACTACGCACTGCCCGCGGACGTGGACCTGAACCGCTACACCAGCGTCAGCATCTGGTGCGACCGCTTCGACGTCTCGTTCGGGGCGACCGCCCTCACCCGGGCCTGACCGTCAGGTGCCTGACCGTCAGGTGACGTCGACGGTGGCGGCCACCGGGGCGGTCCCGGAGACCTCGCACGTGACGGTGACGCCGAAGACGTGCACGGTGGCCGTGCCGGGCGTGAAGGTCGTGGCTCCGGCGGCGTCGAGGCGGGCCGAGACGGCGCCGCCGGTGAGCGTGACGGGCGAGCCGGCGGGTATCGCCGCGGTATTGGTGAACCCGGTGGCCGTGACCGACCCGGACCCGGCGCCGCCCAGCTGGAACGCCATCTCCCCCGTCGCGGCACGGGCCGGTACGTCGACGGGGACGTTCAGGGCGGTGGTGACCTCAACGGACAGGTCGGCGGCCGAGCCCCGGGGCACGGTGGCGGGGGCGGTCACGGTGACGAGGAGGGACTGGACGCCACTGGGGGCGCCCGGCCCGGTGCAGGTGTACGCGACGGTGACGGCTTCGGCGGCAGCGGCGGGCGGGGCGCCCAGCACGGTGCCCGCTCCTGCCAGTACGGCGGCCAGGGCCGCGGCCGCCGCCGTCCGCCGGCGGGAAGGCCAGGAAGGCCGGGAAGGCCGGGCAGACTTCGCGGGTGTGTTCGGGATATTCATCGCCGTGCTCCTTCCGTCCGGCACGGCATCGGCCGGCCGGGCCGGGGGCGAGGACGGAAAAGACTGACGTGGACACGTCATCCCCGTCTGTGTGACACAGGGTGGTGGAGAAGTCAACACACGCAGGGACCGCCGGGGCGCGGGAAGCGGCCGGGCGCACGGCGGCAACCGGCGGACGTCGTGCCCGCCGGGCCGAAGCGGGACGGGCTGACGGGCCCTTCCGGTGCGGCCTAGGGCTCCGTGCTCTCCGTCGCCGCCAGCGCGACCAGCGCCGCCAGCCCGCCGGAGGCCAGAGCGCGGCGCTGGCGGTCGGCCGGGCCGCCACGGCCGAGGAAGAGCCTCAGCAGGCGGTTGACCTCGCGCGTGTCCCCGGTCTCGTCCAGGGCGGGAGTGATGTGCGCGAGAAGGCCGCCGACCGCCTCGCCGGGGCCGCGGCGCCGGCCGTGGGCGTCGATCAGGCCGCGGTGCAGCCCGTACCGGGCGGCGTGCCAGTTGGCCGCGTGCAGCATTTCCGGCGGGCACGGCGCGAGCGGCACGCCCTCCCGCTCCTCGCGCAGGGCCGTGGCCACGAGGGCGCGGACGATCCCGGCGAAGAGGACCGCGTCCTCGACGGTGAGCTGTACGTCAAGGGCCCGCACTTCGAGGGTGGGGTAGCGCTCGGAGACCCGCGCCTGCCAGTAGAGCTGCCCCGTGTCCAGGATCGCCCCGGCTCCGAGCAGGGCGCCGACGCGCCGGTCGTAGTCGCCGGGACCCTCGAACTGCGGCGGCGGGCCGCTGACCGGCCAGCGGCCGAAGACCACCGTCCGCCAGCTGGCGAACCCGGTGTCCCTCCCCCGCCACAGCGGGGAGTTCGCCCCCATGGCCACCAGCACCGGCAGCCAGGGCCGCAACCGGTTCAGCGCCCCCACCGCCTGGGCGCGGTCCGGCACCCCCACGTGCACGTGCATGCCGTTGACGAGCTGCTCGTCGACCAGGCGCGCCCCCTGCGCCTGGAGCGCCTGGTACCGCTCCCCCTCGGTGACCGGGACCGGCGCTCCTCCGGCCAGCGGCGCGGTGCCGCAGGCCACGAGCCGGCACCCCGCCTTCTGCGCGGCCGTGCCGATCGCACGGCGCAGCCGCAGCAGGTGCCCGCCGACCTCGGCCAGGCCGGTACAGACCGGAGTGGCGGCCTCCAACTGGGCCTGCAGCAGTTCGGTCTGGACCTCCCGCGCCTCGGTCATCGCCTGCATGCCGGACGCCGCACGCACTTCGCCCGCCAGCGGCACCGGCAGCGCCGTGACGGGGTCCAGGAGCAGGTACTCCTCCTCCACCCCCATCGTGATCATGCGTCCATCGCCCTCTCGTCCGCACGGCCGCGCCGGAACCCCGGATCCCCGGTACGGGAGGGGGCCCGCTGCTGCAGGTGTGCCCGGTGGCCGCGGCCGGTAACAGCGGCTGCTCCAGATGCGCGACGGCCCGGTGCGACGACCCGGCCCCGCCGGTCCGGGCAGGCCGACGGCCCCGATCCGGCCAATACTGAGCCTTGTGGGAGATACCTGCGGCACGGAGCAAGGGAGACGCCGGTGCGGGAGATAGCCACCGTGATCGACATCGCCGCCACACCCGAGCGGGTCTGGCAGGTCCTGACGGACCTGCCGCGCTACGAGGAGTGGAATCCCTTCATCCGGCACGCCTCGGGAACGGCCGCCCCCGGTCGGCGGCTGAAGCTGAGGGTGTTCCCCACCGGCCGGCGGCCGATGACCTTCCGTCCGAAAGTCAAGGCCGCCGCCTCCGCCGAGGAGCTGCGCTGGCTCGGCCGGACCGTGCTGCCCGGCCTCTTCAGCGGCGAACACCGCTTCGTCCTCACGGATCTGGACGGGGGCGGCACCCGCGTGGTGCAGAGCGAGAAGTTCACCGGCCTGCTGGTGCCGTTCCTGCGCCGGAGCATCACCGCCACCGTCACGGACTTCGAGTCCCTCAACAAGGCCTTGAAGAAGCGGGCGGAGACGGCGCACAGCCCCTGAGGCGAGGTCCTCCCCCGGCCTCGGCGCCGGTCACCCCCGGCGCTTCCACAGGACGGCGGTCGAGAGGGTGAAGAGCAGCAGGTTCCCGACGCTGAGCGCCGCGCCCTGCACCGCGGTTCCCGCGACCCCGGGCAGCGCCTTGGTCAGGAGCATGCCTACGGGGATGAGGATCAGGGGGTTCGCCACGCACATCCACCGGGGGAAGGCCGTTCCCCCGCGCAGGATGCAGGCGGACATCCACACGGACCCGGCCGCCCAGCACGCCAGGAGCACCATGTAGGGGACGAACAGCACCGTGGCCATGTCGCCCGGCAGCGCGGTGAGGGCCTCGGAACGGGCTCCGGACTCGTGGACCGCCTTGGCGGCCTGCCCCCAGTAGTAGAAGGAGCCGTGGGCGAACGGGGCCAGCGCGAAGCCCGCGGTCAGCAGCAGGTACGGCGGCAGGGACCACCGGCGCGGGGCGGGGCGCAGGCCGTACCGCAGGTGCCGGCACGCCACCAGATAGAGCGGACCGGTGAGGACGCCGAGCAGCGCCCCCCAGGCCAGCCGCGTCGTGGAGGCGGGCAGCATGGCCGCCAGCGAGTCCCGGGCCGTGCCGTCGTACGCGTCCAGCAGGGGGTAGTGGTCGGCGGTCCCCATGGGTTTGCCCAGCAGGAGGACGTCCCCGGCGAGCCAGGCGATCGAGGCCAGTACTCCCGAGAGCCCGGCGATGCGCATCCATCCGCCGCCCGCTCGGCGGCCTGCGAGCGGTGACGGCGCGACGGACGGCGGCTCGGCCGTGGTGCTCGACGTCATGAGACGACCTCCCCAATCAACTTAGGTGAGGCTAACCTATCTCGATCTCCCCCGAAGGCCCAGCCCCCGGCCGACCGGCCCCTGCTGACTGACCGTCAGATCGTGTGCGGCAGCAGGCAGTCCTCGAAGAAGGCCAGTGCGCGCAGGTGATACGAACGAGCCGCCCAGCCGAGGCTGATGTTGTGCCCGGCGGCCGGCTGACGGTCGAAGAGGACCTGCGCGCCGGCCGGGAAGGCCGTACGCATCGAGTCGGTCGTCTCCTCGTCATGACGCCACCAGCCCTCGTGCTCGGCGAAGGTGAAGCGCACGGGAACACGGACCCGGGCGGCCAGCCCGGGGAACTCCTCGCCCCAGCGCAGGGCTTCGGCCGCTTCGCGCAGCGGCATCGGCGTCACCAGGGGCTTGACCGCGCGGAAGGCGCCCGGCGGGTAGAGGTCCAGGCGCCCCCAGTGCCGGCTCCAGGTCCTGCGGCTGTGGAAGGCCTGCGGATCCTGGATGTCGACGGCATAGCGGTGGCTGATCCCGGAGATGTCCGCTCCCAGGAATGCGGCGCCGCGGTCGTCGGCCAGAGCGTGCAGGGCCAGTTTGCCGCCGTAGGAGTGCGCGAGGAGGAACACGCCCGCGCCGGTGTCGTGGCGGAGCGCGTATCGGGCAAGCGCCGCGTGCAGCAGACCCGACTGCTCGGCCAGCGTGGTGCCCGTGGGGAAGCGCTCGGCGGACAGACCGTAACCGGGGCGGTCGACCGCCACGACCGTGAAGCCGAGGCTCGCCCCCAGCGTGAGCAGCGACTGCCCGGGGTGGACACGGGCGTCGAAGTAGCCGGCACGCATGCCGCCGCCGTGGACGGCGAAGACGGTGGCGCGCGGCGGAATCCCCGGCGGCGGAGTGGCGATCAGGGCCGACAGCTCGACCCCCTCGGCATCCAGCACGACGTCCCGGACGCGGACGTCCGGGACCACGGGGTACAACTCCTGCTGCTCGCCCGGTCCCGCCGGACCGGCCGGATCGGAGCGGGCCGGATCGGGGAAAGCAGCGGCGGCGATGGCGGGTTCGGCTGTCTCGGTGCTCATGAGGTCTCCAGAACCGGTAGTCGGTGTGGCGGTCCGGGCCCGGTGCGGCGGCCCGCAGGGGTCGCCGCGTCCGGGACGGGCCGGGCTGCAGGAGTTCAGTCCTTGATCTCGCAGATGACGGCGCCGGAGGAGACGGAGGCGCCGACCTCGGCGGCGAGGTCCTTGACCGTGCCCGCGCGGTGCGCGTTCAGGGGCTGCTCCATCTTCATGGCCTCCAGAACCACGATGAGATCACCCTCGGCGACCTCCTGGCCGTCCTCGACGGCCACCTTGACGATGGTGCCCTGCATCGGCGAGGCGAGGGTGTCGCCGGAGACCGTGAAGCCTGACTTCTTGGCAGCGCGCCGCTTCGGCTTGGCCCCACCGGACGCGCCGGTGCGGGTGATGGCCGCCCCGAGGGAAGCG
>NZ_JBAMDC010000399.1:0-5795 GCF_036961605.1 Streptomyces sp. KLMMK | reverse complement strand
GGCCAGTACGTCGTGCGCCATGCCCGCGGGCCCGCCTGCGGCATGCGGGCCGCGGTCAGGCGCCGGGCCGGGGCCGACCACTCCGGGCGGGCTTCGCCCGCCTCGGGCGCGGCGGCGCTGCCCGCCGCCGCGCGGGCCTGGACCACCGCCAGGGCGGCGGCGAGCTCCTCGGGGGTCGGGTTGCCCCGGACTACCTTGATCACCGACGGCCTCCTGAAGGGATCTAGAGATCTAGAGATCCAGGGATCTAGAGGGGGATGTTGCCGTGCTTCTTCGGCGGCAGCGCCTCGCGCTTGTCGCGCAGCGCCCGCAGGCCCCGCACGATGTGCCGGCGCGTCTCGTTCGGCATGATCACCGCGTCGACGTAGCCGCGCTCGGCGGCCGCGTACGGGTTGAGGAGCGCATCCTCGTAGTCCGCGATGAGCTTCGCCCGCAGCTCCTCCTGCTCCTCCGGGGTCTCCGCCGCGGCGATCGTGCGGCGGTGGAGGATGTTGACCGCGCCCTGGGCGCCCATGACGGCGATCTGGGCGGTGGGCCAGGCGAGGTTGAGGTCGGCGCCGAGGTGCTTGGAGCCCATGACGTCGTACGCGCCGCCGAACGCCTTGCGCGTGATCACCGTGATGAGCGGCACCGTGGCCTCGGCGTAGGCGTAGATCAGCTTGGCGCCGCGCCGGATGATGCCGTTGTACTCCTGGTCGGTGCCGGGCAGGAAGCCGGGCACGTCCACGAAGGTGAGCACGGGAACGTTGAAGGCGTCGCAGGTGCGGACGAAGCGGGCGGCCTTCTCGCTGGCGTTGATGTCGAGGCAGCCGGCGAACTGGAGCGGCTGGTTGGCGACGATGCCGACCGGGCGGCCCTCCACGCGCCCGAAGCCGGTGATGATGTTCGGCGCGAACAGGGCCTGGGTCTCCAGGAACTCGCCGTCGTCCAGCACGTGCTCGATGGCGGTGTGCATGTCGTACGGCTGGTTGGCCGAGTCCGGGATGAGGGTGTCGAGTTCGCCGTCGGTGGGCGAGATCTCCAGGTCGGCCTCCTCGGGGAAGGCCGGGGGCTCGGAGAGGTTGTTCGAGGGGAGGTAGGAGAGGAGCGCCTTGACGTACTCGATGGCGTCCTTCTCGTCCCCGGCCATGTGGTGCGCCACGCCCGAGGTGCTGTTGTGCGTGCGGGCGCCGCCGAGCTCCTCGAAGCCGACGTCCTCGCCGGTGACGGTCTTGATGACGTCGGGGCCGGTGATGAACATGTGCGAGGTCTGGTCGACCATCACCGTGAAGTCGGTGATCGCGGGGGAGTAGACCGCGCCGCCCGCGCAGGGGCCGACGATCAGGGAGATCTGCGGGACGACGCCGGAGGCGTGCACGTTGCGGCGGAAGATCTCGCCGAAGAGGCCGAGGGCGACCACGCCCTCCTGGATGCGGGCGCCGCCGCCGTCGTTGATGCCGATGATCGGACAGCCGGTCTTCAGCGCGAAGTCCATGGCCTTGCCGATCTTCTCGCCGTAGACCTCGCCGAGCGAGCCGCCGAAGACCGTGAAGTCCTGGGAGTAGACGCAGACGGTGCGGCCGTCGACGGTGCCGTAGCCGGTGACGACGCCGTCCCCGTACGGGCGGTTCTTCTCGATGCCGAAGTTGGTCGAGCGGTGCCGGGCGAACTCGTCCAGCTCGACGAAGGAACCCTCGTCCAGGAGGAGTTCGATGCGCTCGCGGGCGGTCAGCTTGCCCTTCGCGTGCTGCTTCTCCACGGCGCGCTCGGAGCCGGCGTGCGTGGCCTCCTCGATCCGGCGTTGCAGATCCGCGAGCTTGCCCGCGGTGGTGTGGATGTCGTATTCCGGCTCGGACATCGGGATGCGGCTCCTGCTCGTCCAGAGGTGGGCTGGCTGAGGATGAACTGA
The DNA here is from genome assembly GCF_036961605.1 of Streptomyces sp. KLMMK. NCBI lineage: Bacteria > Bacillati > Actinomycetota > Actinomycetes > Kitasatosporales > Streptomycetaceae > Streptomyces > Streptomyces sp. KLMMK. The sequence goes on along the minus strand of NZ_JBAMDC010000399.1, from coordinate 3,907 downwards.
GGCTGAGTGGGCTAACCGGTGCTACCGGTCCGTAGCGTATCCGCGCGGGTGCGCTGCGGCAGTGCGTCGTTGGCCACACCGGTTTGCCTCCACTTCCCTCCTATGGTGGCTCTTATGACGCCTCCTGAGACGCCTCCCCCCTCCGGCGGCCGCTGGTCCGATCTCGACCGGCCGCCGCTCAACGTCACCGCGCTGCGGCGCGGGCTGCTGCGCCCCGGCGCGCTGTGGACCTCGGTGGACGTGGTGGCGCGGACGGGCTCGACGAACACCGACCTCGTGGCGGCCGGCGGGCCCGAAGGGGCGGTCCTCGTCGCGGAGGAGCAGTCCGCCGGACGCGGGCGGCTCGACCGCACGTGGACGGCGCCGCCGCGGTCCGGCCTCTTCTTCTCCGTCCTGCTGCGGCCCGGCCCGGGCGTGCCCGTGGAGCGGTGGGGCTGGCTGCCGCTGCTCGCCGGGGTCGCCACGGCGGCCGCGCTGTCCCGGGCGGCCGGCGTCGACACGGCGCTGAAGTGGCCCAACGACCTGCTCGTGACCGTCGACGGGCACGAGCGCAAGGCCGGCGGGATCCTCGCCGAGCGGACCGGGGACGCCGTCGTCGTCGGCATCGGCCTGAACGTGTCGCTGCGGGCCGACGAGCTGCCCGTCCCCACGGCGGGCTCGCTGGCACTGGCCGGAGCGCAGGTCCTGGACCGCGATCCGCTGCTGCGCGCCGTACTCCGTTCGCTGGAGGAGTGGTACGGCCGGTGGCGCGACGCGGCGGGCGATCCGGCGCAGAGCCTTCTGCAGGAGGCGTACGCCGCCGGGTGCGCCACGCTCGGGCGCCACGTCCGCGCCGAACTTCCCGGCGGCCGTGAGCTGGTCGGAGAGGCCGTGGCCGTCGACGGGGACGGGCGGCTCGTGCTCGCCACGGGCGACGGGGTGCAGCAGCCGGTGGGCGCCGGCGACATCGTTCACGTACGGCCCGCCCCGTCGGAAGAGTGAGCTACGGCACACCTGTCGTATCGTTGTGCCCAGAACCTAAGCGAGCAGTGATCGGCAGGGCAGTGCGCACGGATCGGACAGGGGGCGGGCGGTGACCGCCGACGGTGGGGGAACCTCCCGTGCCGTGAGGGCTACGGGCGAGGACGGTGCTGCGCGTGCCGACAGCGCCGCGCGAGCCGGAGTCGACGGAGTCGACGCAGCCGCGGAGGAATACGGCGACGACGTCGGCGACGAGGGCGGAGACCCCATCGCGCTCCGCCTCGAAGCGCTGATCCTCGGCGCCGAGCGCCGCTACACCCCCTTCCAGGCCGCCCGCGCGGCCGGCGTCTCCATGGACCTCGCCTCCCGCTTCTGGCGGGCCATGGGCTTCGCCGACATCGGGCAGGCCAAGGCGCTCACCGAGGCCGACGTGCTCGCGCTGCGCCGGCTGGCCGGTCTCGTGGAGGCCGGGCTGCTCAGCGAGCCGATGGCCGTGCAGGTCGCCCGGTCCACCGGGCAGACCACGGCGCGCCTCGCCGACTGGCAGATCGACTCCTTCCTGGAGGGCCTGACGGAGCCCCAGGAACCCGGCATGACGCGCACGGAGATCACCTACCCGCTCGTCGAGCTGCTGCTGCCCGAGCTGGAAGAGTTCCTCATCTACGTGTGGCGGCGGCAGCTGGCGGCCGCCACGGGGCGCGTCGTCCAGGCACAGGACGACGCGGAGATGGTCGACCGGCGGCTGGCCGTCGGGTTCGCCGACCTCGTCGGCTTCACCCGTCTGACGCGGCGTCTGGAAGAGGAGGAGCTCGGCGAGCTCGTCGAGGCCTTCGAGACCACCGCGGCCGATCTGGTGGCCGCGCACGGGGGACGGCTGATCAAGACGCTCGGCGACGAGGTGCTGTACTCGGCGGACGATGCGGGCACCGCTGCCGAGATCGGGCTGCGGCTCATCGAGACCATGACGCACGACGAGACGATGCCCGAGCTGCGGGTCGGGCTCGCGTTCGGGACCGTGACGACGCGGATGGGCGACGTCTTCGGCACGACGGTGAACCTGGCGTCGCGGCTGACGTCGATAGCGCCGAAGGACGCGGTGCTCGTCGACCAGGCGCTGGCGGAGGAGCTGACCCGCAACGGCGACGCGCCGAAGTCGGAGGCGGACGTGGGGGAGGGCGACGAGGCCGCCGCGGGGTACCGCTTTGCGCTGCAGCCGATGTGGCAGCGGCCGGTTCGCGGGCTGGGCATGGTCGAGCCTTGGCTGCTGTCACGGCGGGGTGGCTGAGCGGCGGGGTGGCTGAGCGGCGTCGTGGTGCCGGCGCCGGGGCCTCCGGGGTGGGGGTCCGGGGCCGTATATTTACGGGCCGGTGCGCGGTGCCGCAGCGGAGCCCCCTTCCGTATCGGGCCCGCAAATACACGTCAGCGCCCCGGACCCCCACCCCTGCGGCCCCGTCACCTCCCGCCGTCTTCGGCCTCGGGCGGCGGGTGCGGTCTCGTCACCTCCCGTCGTCTTCGGGCTTGGGTCGCGGGTGCGGCCCGCCAGACCTCGTCTTTGGGTATGGCCCTGCCGGGTGGGTGCGCGGCATGATCGGGTCTCCGCACGTTTACAGGCGTTAACCCGGAGGGTGCAGGCTATGAGCGAGCAGCGTTTCGGAGAGTGGATCCTGGTCCGGCGGCACGGCCACGTGGCCGAGCTCGTACTGGACCGGCCCAAGGCCATGAACGCCGTGTCCAGCGAGCTGGCCGCTCGTCTTGCCGAGGCGACCCGGGCTCTTGGCCTCGACGATTCCGTGCGGGTTGTCGTGCTGACGTCCACGCATGAGCGCGCTTTTTGTGTGGGTGCGGATCTCAAGGAGCGGAATTCCTTTACGGACGCCGACCTGAGCCGGCAGCGGCCGCACGCTCGTGCCGCCTACACGGGCGTCCTGGAGCTGCCGATGCCCACCATCGCGGCGGTGCACGGGTTCGCGCTCGGCGGCGGGTTCGAGCTGGCTCTTTCCTGCGATGTGATCGTGGCCGACTCGACGGCTGTGGTCGGTCTTCCCGAGGTCTCGGTGGGCGTCATCCCGGGCGGTGGCGGGACGCAGCTCCTGCCCCGGCGGGTGGGGGCGGCCCGGGCCGCCGAGCTGATTTTCAGTGCGCGGCGTGTGGAAGCCGAGGAAGCGCGGGCCTTGGGGCTCATCGATCAGCTTGTGCTCGAGGGGCAGGATCGGGTTGAGGCGCTGGCGCTGGCCGGTCGGATCGCCGGTAACTCTCCTGTCGGTCTGCGCGCCGCGAAGCGGGCGCTGCGGCTGGGGCATGGCCTGGACCTGCGGGCCGGGCTGGAGGTCGAGGACGCGGCGTGGAGGTCCGTCGCCTTCTCCGGTGACCGGGCCGAGGGAGTGGCGGCCTTCAACGAGAAGCGCAAGCCGGAGTGGCCGGGGCACTGAGCGCGGCCGACGGCGACTGACGGGTCCTGTTGTCACCCGAGTTCACTTCCAAGGGAGAAGTGACAAGCGGGCGCTAAGGCCGTCATGCGGCGGAATGCGGCCGACATTCTTAGGCTGGAGTGCAGAAACTGCGCTCAGCAACGGAATGTGAGGCTCGGGTGGCGGCAGGCGGGGAGTGCGACGGTCGGCTGCGCGCCGTGGTGGAGCTCGCGCAGTCGATGGCGGCCGCACGCACCCCGCTGGAGACCGTGTCCGCCGCCGCGGAGCGCGTGATGTCCGCCCTGGAGGGCAGCTTCGCCGCGGTCTCCGTGTGGGAGCGCGAGCGCGGCCGGCTGCGCGTCCTGGTCAACGCGGGGGAGCTGACCGCGGGCGAGGAGCGCTTCCCCGAGGACGAGTCGTATCCGGTGCACGACTTCCCCGAGATCGTGGAGTTCCTCCACGAGGAGTGGGTCGGCGGCGGCGCCGAGCCCCGGGCCTGGGTGGAGAACATGGACGGCGCCGCGGAGCAGGGCGCCGCG
>NZ_JBAMDC010000398.1:0-5831 GCF_036961605.1 Streptomyces sp. KLMMK | reverse complement strand
CCGCCAAGCCGAAGCGCACCCGCACCGCCAAGAAGGCTGCGGCCGTGGTGGAGCCGGTGGCCGAGGCCGCGGCCGAGGTCGCGGAGAAGCCCAAGCGGACCCGCAAGACCGCCGCGGCGAAGAAGGCCGAGGCCGAAGCCGCGGTCGGCACCGCCGAGGCCGCCGAGGCGAAGCCCAAGCGCACCCGCACCACGAAGAAGGCCGCCGCCGCGGTGGCCGAGCCCGTGGCCGACGCCGAGGCCAAGCCGAAGCGCACCCGTAAGGCCGCCGCCCCCAAGGCGGATGCCACGGAGGCCGTGGAGGCCAAGCCGAAGCGCACGCGCAAGGCCGCTGCGCCCAAGGCCAAGGCCGACGTGGACGCCTGACGCCAGGTCCGCTGACGAAGGCCGGTCCCCCGTCGTGGGGGACCGGCCTTCGCCGTTTCACCGGCCGGTCCGGCACCGCCGGACCACGACGGTGGGGGTTGAGCGCCGCTGCGGCAGGCATAGGGCGGGCCCCCGCGAAACGGTGAAAGGGCGGGAGCGGGGCCACTCCCTCCGCCTCAGCGGTGCGCAACCCGCCACCGGGGAGCCCGGCGGTGCCGGACATCCACAGCGCCCGGGGCGCTCCCCCGTACCGCACCGCGTTAGCCTCGACCCATGAGCAGGCCCCCCTTCCTCACCTTGCCCCCGTGCGCCCGCGCCCACCGGCTGTCCACCCCCCGCGGGGAATTCGCCGTGCACGACGCGCGGCCCTCCTCGCCGCCGCGCGGCACCGTGCTGCTCGTGCCGGGGTTCACCGGCAGCAAGGAGGACTTCATCGCGCTGCTGGAGCCGCTCGCGGCGGCCGGGTACCGGGCCGTCGCCGTGGACGGGCGCGGGCAGCACGAGAGCGAGGGGCCGCGGGACGAGGCGGCGTACACGCTGGGCGAGTTGGCGAGCGACGTCCGCGCCCAGGCCGAGGCCCTCGGCGGCGGCGTGCACCTGCTGGGGCACTCGCTCGGCGGGCTGATTTCCCGCGCCGCGGTGCTGGCGGACGCGTCCCCGTTCCGGTCGCTGACCATCATGAGCTGTGGCCCGGCCGCGATCTGCGCCGCGCAGCAGGAGCGCACGCGGCGCCTGGTCGCGGCGCTGGGCGCGTACGACATGGGCACGGTGTGGCTGGAGATGCGCCGGGCGGACGGGGAGAGCGCGCCGGCCGCGCCCGTCCCGCCGGAGCTCGACGCGTTCCTGCGCCGCCGCTGGATGGGCACGGTGCCCGAGCAATTGACGGCCACGGGAAGGCAGTTGACGGCCGAGCCGGACCGTACGGCGGAGCTGGCGGCGGTGCCGCTGCCCAAGCACGTGATCTCGGGCGCCGTGGACTACGCCTGGCCGGTGCCGTCGATCGACGCGATGGCGAAGGAGCTGTCGGCGGTCCGTACGGTCGTCGAGGGCGCCGAGCACTCCCCCAACGCCGAGCGCCCCGGCCCGACGGCGGAGGCGCTCGTCCGCTTCTGGGACCTGTCCTGAGCCCTGCCCCGGACCTGCCCTGAGCCCCGCTCCGCGCGCCGGTCAGCTCCGTACGGCGGTGGTGAGCGTGAAGAGCCCGCCGTCGGGGTCGCGCAGCGTCGCCTCGTGCCCCACCTGCGACTCTCCCGGCTCGGCGACGACCGTGCCGCCGGCCTCGAGCGCGGACTCGACGGCCTTCTCCACGTCGTCGACGCAGAAGTAGACGTGCCAGCGCGGCCGGATCTGCGGGTCGGGGGCGGCCTCGATGGCGCCGCCGCGCAGGCAGGCCACGGTGTGGCCGCCGGACCGCACCATGACGACTTCGTCCTCGTAGCGGACCTCGCAGCGGTCGGGCCGCCCCGTGGCCCACTCGAAGACCTCGCCGTAGAAGATGGCGGAGGCGAAGGCGTCGCGGGTGCGCAGCTCCAGCCAGGCGGGGGCGCCCTGGCGGCCGATCTGCCACTCGCGCAGGGTCTTGCCCTCCCAGAAGCCGAAGACGGCCCCCGCGGGGTCGGCGGCCAGTGCGGCGCGGCCGGGCCCGACGGTGAGCGGGCCGACGGCGACGGTGGCGCCGCGCTCGCGGATGCGCGAGGCGGTCACGTCGGCGTTCTCGACGGCGAAGTAGGAGGTCCAGGAGACGGGGACGCTGACGTTGACGCCCATGCGGCGGGCGACGTTGCTGATGCCTGCGACGGGCCTGCCGTCGGAGAGTGCGACGGAGAAGTCCTCGCCGAGGCTGCCGCGGCGGAAGGTCCAGCCCATGACGGCACCGTAGAAGGCCTGCGACGCGGCGAGGTCGCCGGTCAGCAGACTCACCCAGCACGGTGCCCCGGGCACGGCACGGTCAGTGAGCGACATGGCCGATCGCCTCGTTTCTGTTCCGGATTGCGGGTCGGGGATCCCCGTCAGGGGTGGCCGGGCCGGTGGCCGCGACCCCCTGCCAGGGTTCCACTCGGCTTCCCCGGATGCATTTCCGGCACGCGCGTTCACCGCGGAGTTCGTCCTATCCGAGGGAGGCCCGGCCGCCTGTGCGGACAACTACGCGGCCGGGCCGCCGGAACCGTACGGTCAGAACTGCGTGTGCAGGTGGTCCCAGAAGCCGTCCCGCAGCGCCCGCCGCAGGTCCGCGTGGCCGCGCAGGGAGAGCCCGAGCAGCGCCTCGGCCTCGACGAGCAGCTCCTGGTCGACGGCGCCGGGCAGGATCGGGTGGCCGGGCAGCAGCTCGGCGACGGTGTCGCGGCCGCGCGAGGCCAGCCACTGGGCGGCGACCTGGGCCCCGACGAAGCGCACGTCGTCGCGCCCGGGGGCGGGCCGGCCCGCGGCGGCGGCGTCCGCGAAGAGCTCGGCGGCGGGGCGCCGGCTGACGTACGGCTTGCAGAAGTCGAGGTCGAAGGTGCGCTGGCTGTCGACCTCCCACAGCAGCGGCTCGGCCTGGTTGCGCCCGCCGGTCGCCTCGATGCCCCACAGGTGGACGCGGGCGCCGTAGCCCTGGGCGGCCTCGACGGCAGAGACGAGGTCCTCGTCGCCGCCGATGAGGGCCGCGTCGCTGATGGCCCGGTGGCGGGCGAGCGACTCCAGGTCGGTGCGGATGAGGGAGTCGACGCCCTTCTGCTGGTTGTTGGCGTTGAGGTTGCCGAGGCGGACCTTGACGTCGGGGAGCTCGGCGATGCGCTGCTGCTCGGTGGTGTGGATGCGGCGGCGGGCGCCGTCGTACCAGTAGACGCGCAGCAGCCGGCTGTCGGGGAAGATCGTGCGCGCCCGGTCGATGAAAGCCTCGATCAGCCCTTCGGCGTCGAGGTCGAAGGAGCGGCGGTCCTCGGTGCCGGCGACGAGGCGGCCCGCCGCGGCATACACGTAGCCGGCGTCGACGAAGATCGCGTGGGTGGACGGGGTGGTCGCGACCTCGGCCAGTACGCGCGTCAGGAGGTCGTTGGTGCGCTCGACTGCGGCGGCGATCGCGTGCAGGTGCTCGGGGGAGTCAGCCATAGGATGTCATCTCGTTCGGTTACACGACGGACACGTTCCGTTGCACGGATTTAACAACTCTTAGTCAAGTTAAAAATTTCCTTAGCGTAGGGAATGGTTTCAGGGGTAACCTCGTTGTACCCGTACGGAACGCGCCCCGCCGACGCGGCGTGCTCCGTCAGCCATGCAGTTCTCCTCAGGAGGATCAGACGAAGGGAGAAGCCTTGCGCTTCGAAATCATGCGCCTGGACGACGTCGACGGCTCGGCCGTCGACAGCACCGTCGTGGACGCCGCCTCCGTCAACCGGATCGTGCAGCAGGCCGCTTTCACCGGCCAGCGCATCTACATCCGCCCAGCCACCTCCGCGGCACAGTAGCGGGCACAGTAGCGCCGACGCTCCTTCGCGAACGACGACACCCCCGTACGGGCTGCCCGTACGGGGGTGTCGTCGTTCGCCGCCTGTGCGGCAGGGCCGTCACCTGGCCGCGATCACCTGCGTGATGCCGTTGATGATCTGCTGGACGGCGAGCGCCGAGAGCATCATGCCCGCGAGCCGCGTCACCAGCACCACACCGCCGTCCTTGATCACCCGGATGATCAGCAGCGAGTAGCGCATCACCAGCCACAGCACGACGTGCATGGCGGCGATCGCCGACCACACCGAGATCTGCCCGCCGACGGAGTCCGCGTGCTGCACCGCGAGGATCACCGAGACGATCGCGCCCGGGCCGGCCAGCAGCGGCATGCCGAGCGGCACGAGCGCCACGTTGACGTCCTTGGTCTGCGTCGGCTCCTCCGACTTGCCCGTGAGCAGGTCCAGCGCGATCAGCAGCAGGAGCAGACCGCCCGCGATCATCAGGGCGGGGGTGGTGATGTGCAGGTAGTCCAGGATCTGCTGGCCGCAGATGCCGAAGACGGTGATCACGCCGAAGGCGACCGCGGCCGCCTGCCAGGCCATCCGGCGCTGGACCTTGGCCGGGCGGCCCGAGGTGAGCGCCAGGAAGATCGGGGTGATCCCCGGCGGGTCCATGATCACGAAAAGGGTGAGGAAGAGGGATCCGAAGACGGCGAAGTCGAACACAGTTGAGCCTTGCGGGAGTGGGTGGTGCGAGCAGGTGCGGGGACGCCCGCCGGGCCCGTACGGGCGTACGGACGGCGCGGGCAGGGGCGTACGGGCGCGGTCACCCGCGCACGGCATCACTGGGATGGGGATGTGCGTACGCGACCGGACCCGGAAGAAGGGTGGGTGCGGTCAGCCGCCGGCGCCGGGGACGGGGAACGCGCCCGTGGCCCGGCGCGTGATCTCGCCGTAGATTTCCGGATCGGTCGTGAACTCGCCGAGCACGCAGGTCTTGCGGCTGCCGTGGTAGTCACTGGAGCCGGTGGTCAGCAGGGAGAGGTCGGCGGCCAGGCCGCGCAGCCGGGCGCGGGTCGGGGCGTCGTGGTCCATGTGGTCGACCTCGATGCCGTCGAGCCCGGCCGAGGCCAGCTCGGCTATCGCGCTCTCGGAGGCGCAGTTGCCGCGCTTGAGCGCGAACGGGTGCGCCAGGACGGTGACCCCGCCGGCCGCCTTGACCAGGCGGATCGCGTCGAAGGGGTCCAGCTCGTGCTTCTCGACGAAGGCGCGGCCGTCGCCGGCGAGCCACTCGGAGGTGAAGGCGTCGGAGACGCTGTCCACGACGCCCAGCTCGACCATGGCGCTGGCCACGTGCGGCCGGCCGACGGCGCCGCCGCCCGCGATCTGCGCCACGCGCTCCCAGCGGACCGGGACGCCGAGCTCGTTGAGCTTGGTGACCATGGCGCGGGCGCGGGGGACGCGGTCGTCGCGGACGAGGTCCCGCTCGCGGGCCAGCTCGGGCTCCAGCGGGTCGAAGAGGTAGGCCAGCATGTGGACGCTGAAGCCGTCCGGGCCGCCGAGCCTGCAGGAGAGCTCCGCACCGGTGACGAGGGTCAGCCCGGCGGGGAGCGCCGCGATCGCCTCGGCGTGACCGCCGACGCCGTCGTGGTCGGTGAGCGCCACGACGTCCAGCCCGGCGGCGGCCGCGTTGCGGACCAGCTCGGCGGGGGTGTCCGTGCCGTCCGAGGCCGTGGAGTGGGTGTGCAGGTCGATACGCACGACACGACTCCTCACGACGGGCGGCGGACAGGGACCGGTTCAGGATAACCGGCGCGAAGGCTCGCGCCGGGCCGCGCGCGGACTGCCGGTCCCGTACGCCGTGCAAGACCGGCGCCGCCCGGGGGGGGGAACGGCCCGGCCCTCGGCCGGGGGCTCCCGGGCCCGCCCGGGCTGCCCGGCCGCCGGCCGAAGACGCCCCCGCGCCCGTTCATCCGCCGCAACGGCGCGCAACCACCACGGTGGAACCCGCCGCGGTGCCGAGCGCACCTGAGCTCGTACT
>NZ_JBAMDC010000397.1:0-5816 GCF_036961605.1 Streptomyces sp. KLMMK | reverse complement strand
GCCGGGCGCCGGGGGCGGTGCGCCGTAGCCCTGCGGTGCGCCGTAGCCCTGTGGGGCCGGTGCCGGTGCTGCTGCCGCCACGACTACCGGCGGTGGCGGCACGGGACCGGGCGCGGAGCCGCCCGCGGCACCACCGGGCGCGGAACCGGCCCACGCGGCGCCGGTCGTCTCAGGGCGAGGGCCGGCCGCCTCGTACCCGGCGAACAGGTCGGCGAGCCCCGCCGGGGGCTCGCGCCAGCCCGACGGCGCGGGGACGGGCTGACGGCGTCCGATCCGGATCGAGCGGAGCCTCGGCAGGTCGGTGCGGCGCCGCAGGTCGGCGGTGGCCAGTGCGATGCGCACACCGGTCCAGTCCTCGCCGGTGCGCTGCGCGACCGAGGCGCGCAGGACCAGATCGCCGGTGCCGTCGCCCTGACGGTAGGCAAGGCGGTAGGCAGGCACCCAGACGGCGCCCGGCACCCCGTACTCCAGCTCCAGTTCCAGGTCCGGCCCCGTCTCCGTGTCAGCGGTGCCGTCAGCGGTGCCGTCGAGCGTCAGGACCGCGGTGACCGTGGTCTCCACGTGCGCTGACGGCGTGTCGGTGGAGGCGCGGTCGAGCCTGTCCGTGGCGAGGCCGAGTTCGTGCTCGACGCGGCGCAGCGCCTCCTCCAGCTCGACGAGGCGGGCGTGCAGCCCCGTCAGCCGCTCCTCGACGAAGTCGGCGAGCCCCAGCCACGCGTCGACCGGGGTACGGCGGTGCGACTCCTCGCGCTTGCGGGCCGGCGGGACCGGGCGCAGACCCCTGACCTCCTCGATCAGGCTCAGCTGCCGGTCCCGGCGGCCCTGCGCGGCCGCGCACTCGTCGTGCAGCCGCTCGACCTCGCGCCGCAACCCCTCGGGCGTGCCGCTGCCGAGCGGCTCGGCCCCGACCTCCACCCGGGCCTCGGTGACACGTATGCCCGGAGCGCCCAGGACCCGGGCCCGCAGTGAGCCGGGGTCCAGCGTGCGGGGCAGTCCTGTCACCCGTACCCGGCCGTCCGGCGGCACGCTGCCCCGGGCCATGCGGCGGCAGATCGCGCCCTGCGCGTACACCACGACCGAATCGAGGGTCGATCCCCACCTCTGTGCCGTCTCAGCCGTCATGTGCTGCTGCCCCCCGCCGCGTCCGTGTTGGGCGAAGCCTACGCCCGAGCGGTCCGAGCATCCGCGCCGGTCCGGATGCCGGTTACCCGTCGTACGGGCGGGGGATGAGCACTTCCGGCGAAGTCCTCTTATGTCTCCAGCCGTGCCGCCAGTTCCCCGGGCAGCGCATCGCGGTTCTGCGCGGTCACGCGGACCAGTTCGATGCCGGCGCGCTGCTTGAGGGCGTCGGTGAACGGGTCGTGGCGCGCGTGCACGGTGGCGACGACGTCGATGTCGGCCGTGAGCAGTTCACCCACGGCCTCCCGGAACGCGGAGCTGGAGAGCTCCATGCCGCCCAGCTCGTCGATGAGCGCAAGAACCCCCGGCGCCGGGCTCGGTGACAGCGGGGCGAAGGCCGACAGGGCCAGTTCGTCCATGACGCGCAGATCGACACCGTACCGGCCGATGCGCGGCGGCCCGGGGAAGGTGACATGCGCGAGTACGGCCCGCCTGCCGTCCAGCGTCTCCAGCGCGAATCCCACGCGGGCGGCGCCCTCCCGGATCTCCTCCGTCGTGAAACCGGCGGGTGTACGGGTGCGCAGCAGGGAGGCCAGCCGCCGCACGGCGGTCGTCTTGCCCACGCCCGGCCGTCCTTCGAGCAGGATCCTGATCGGCATCGCGTCCTCCGGGGGTGCGTGCATGGCGCTGTCCCCGCGATCCTCGCGCGGGCGAGGCCGAAGAAGTGGGGCGGCGCTCCGGCTGCGCGGCCGCCGTTCGCCGACCCGGGCGCGGGCGCGGGGCACGGTCCCCGCCGGGCAGGGGCCGTGCCCACCTCTCCCCTTATTGCACATATATTGCAGTTGCGAGAAAGAGGCAGAGGGAGACGTGCTGTGGGTGCACCGGTGGTGCTGGGAATCGAGTCGTCGTGCGATGAGACGGGCGCGGGCATCGTGCGGGACGGGAAACTGCTCGCGCACGTGGTGGCGTCGAGCATGGACGAGCACGCGCGGTTCGGCGGAGTGGTGCCCGAGATCGCCGCCCGGGCGCACCTGCACTCCTTCAACCCGGTCGTGCGCCAGGCCCTGGACCAGGCGGGGATGCGGCTGAGCCAGATCGACGCAGTGGCCGTCACCACCGGGCCCGGCCTGTCCGGCGCCCTCCAGGTGGGCCTGTCCGGCGCCAAGACCCTCGCCTACGCGGCCGGGGTTCCGCTGTACGGCGTCCACCATCTGGCCGGGCACGTCGCCGCCGACACCCTCGAACACGGCCCGCTGCCCGAACCGTGCGTGGTGCTGATCGTCTCCGGCGGCCACACCTCCCTGCTGCTCGTACGGGACCTGGTCCGCGAGCCGATCCTGCACCTGGGCGACACCCTGGACGACGCGGCGGGGGAGTGCTTCGACAAGGTGGCGCGCATCCTGGGCCTGCCGTACCCGGGCGGACCCGCCATCGACCGGGCGGCACGGGAGGGCGACCGGAAGGCCGTGGCCTTCCCGCGCCCGCTGACCCGGCCCGGCGACGACCCGTACGCGTTCTCCTTCTCCGGCCTCAAGACCGCGGCGGCCCGCTGGGTCGAGGGCCACCGGCTGCGCGGCGAGGAGGTCCCGGTCGCCGACGGGGCCGCCGCCCTCCAGGAGGCCGTGGCCGACGTGCTGACCCGCAAGGCGCTCGCCGCATGCCGCGCGTACGACGTCAGGACGCTGATCGTCGTCGGGGGAGTGGCCGCCAACTCCCGGGTCCGCGCCCTGGCGGAGAAGCGCTGCGCCTCGGCCGGGATCGAACTGCGCGTCCCGCCCATGACCCTGTGCACCGACAACGGCGCGATGATCGCCGCCGTCGGCGACCTCCTCGTCCGCTCCGGCGCCGAACCGGCGCCCCTCGACGTGTCGATCGACCCGTCGGCTCCGCTCGAGTACGCCGCCCTGACCCCGCTCGCCCGGCCGGCCGTCCGAGCAGCGTGACCCCTTCCGGCCCGCGGCGCCCGGGCCCCGCACAGCGGTCCGCGCGGCCGTCCCCCGCCCGCCGGCCCGCACCGCCGTCCCCCGTCCCGTCCGAGACCCGCGCCTGAGATCCGAGCAACGGAGCAGCACACCTTGCGTACCGCCGACATCCGCAGCAGATTCCTCGACTTCTTCGCCGAGCGCGGCCACACCGCCGTCCCCAGCGCCCCGCTGCCGACACCGGACCCGACCCTGCTGTTCGTCAACGCCGGCATGGTCCCCTTCAAGCCCTACCTGACCGGGGAGCAGACGGCGCCCTGGCCGCGCGCCACCAGCGTGCAGAAGTGCATCCGCACCCTCGACATCGAGGAGGTCGGCAAGACCACCCGGCACGGCTCCTTCTTCCAGATGAACGGCAACTTCTCCTTCGGGGACTACTTCAAGGAAGAGGCCATCGGTTTCGCCTGGGAACTGTCGACGAAGGCGCAGGCCGAGGGCGGCTACGGCCTCGACCCCGACCGCATCTGGGTCACCGTCCACCACTCCGACACCGACGCCCGCGGCATCTGGCGCGAGGTCGCCGGACTGCCGGACGAGCGGATCGTGGCCCGCGGCGACGAGGACAACTTCTGGTCCATGGGCGTCCCCGGCCCGTGCGGGCCCTGCTCCGAGCTGTACTACGACCGCGGCCCGGCACTCGGCCGCGAGGGCGGCCCGGCGGTCGACGAGGACCGCTACATGGAGTTCTGGAACCTGGTCTTCATGCAGTACGAGCGCGGTGAGGGCGCCGGCAAGTCCGGCTACCCGATCCTCGGCGAACTGCCCCGCCGCAACATCGACACCGGCATGGGCCTGGAGCGGATGGCCACCCTCCTTCAGGGCAAGGACAACCTGTACGAGATCGACGAGACCCGCCCGGTCCTCGACTGCGCCGCCGAACTCGCCGGGGTCCGCTACGGCGCCGACGCACAGGCCGACGTCCGCCTGCGGGTCGTCGCCGACCACGTCCGCACCGCCCTGATGCTGCTCGCCGACGGCACCGCCCCCGGCAACGAGGGCCGCGGCTACGTGCTGCGCCGCATCTTGCGCCGCTCGGTCCGCTCCATGCGCCAGCTCGGCTTCCACGACCCGGCCCTGCCCGAGCTGATGACCGTGGCCCGCGACTGCATGGCCCCCGGCTACCCCGAGGTCACCGAGGCCTTCGCCCGCATCGCGGACCAGGCGTACGGCGAGGAGGACGCCTTCCGCGCCACCCTCAAGCAGGGCACCACCGTGCTCGACACCGCCGTCGCGAGGGTCAAGGCGGACGGCGGCCGCTCGCTGCCCGGCAAGCAGGCCTTCCTGCTGCACGACACCTACGGGTTCCCCATCGACCTCACCCTGGAGATGGCCGCCGAACAGGGCGTCGAGGTCGACCGCGAGGGCTTCACCGCGCTGATGAACGAGCAGCGCGAACGGGCCCGCGCCGACGCCCGGTCCCGCAAGTCCGGCGGGGCCACCGACACCGGCGCGCTGCGCACCGTCCTGGACACCCACGGCCCCACCGAATGGCGCGCCTGGGAGACCCTGACCACCGAGTCGAAGGTGCTCGCCGTCCTCGGCGCGAACGGCCCGGTGCCGGCCGCCCGCGAGGGCGGGATCGTCTCGGTCGTCCTGGACCGCTCCCCGTTCTACGCCGAGTCCGGAGGCCAGGACAGCGACGCCGGCCGCATCTCCGGCAGTTCGGCCGAGGCGGAGGTCCTCGACGTCCAGCGCCCGCTGCCCGGCCTGGTCGTGCACCGGGTGCGCATCACCGCCGGAGAGCTCGCCGCCGGTGACCCGGTGGTCGCGGCCGTCGACCCCGAGTGGCGCCTCGGGGCCCGTCAGGCCCACTCCGGCACCCACGTCCTGCACGCCGCGCTCCGCGAGATCCTCGGCCCGACGGCCCTGCAGTCCGGCTCGTACAACCGGCCCGGCTACCTGCGCCTGGACTTCCCCTGGCGCGGCGCCCTCTCGCAGACGGTCCGCAGCGAGATCGAGGAGGCCGCCAACCGCGCCCTGCGCCGCGACCTGCCGGTCGGCGTGCGCTGGATGACCCTGGCGGAGGCCAAGGAGCTCGGCGCGCTCGCCCTGTTCGACGAGACGTACGGGGAGCAGGTCCGGGTCGTCGAGATCGGCGGGGCCTGGTCCAGGGAACTCTGCGGCGGCACCCACGTCGACCACGCTTCCCAGATCGGCACGGTCGCCCTGACGGCGGAGTCCTCGGTCGGCGCCGGCATGCGCCGCCTGGAGGCCGCGGTCGGCGTCGAGGGCTTCGGCTACCTCGCCCGGGAACGCGACCTGGTCTCCCGCATCGCCGAGCAGCTGAACGCGCCCCGCGCCGAACTCCCCGAGAAGATCGCCGGCCTCCTGGACCGCCTCAAGGCCGCGGACCGGGAGAACGCCCGCCTCAAGGCGCGGGCCACCGCGGCCCAGGCCGCCGAACTGGCAGGCCGGGCCGTGGACGCGGGCGGCACACTCGTCGTCACCACCACCGTCGACGGCACCACGGACGAGGCCCGCGCCCTGGCCCTCGCCGTCCGCGACCGCCTCCCGCAGGGCCGGCCCGGCGCGGTCGCCGCCGCCACCGCGTCCGGCGGACTGGTCCTGGCCCTCACGACGCCGGCCCGGGAAGCCGGACTGAACGCCGGCGCGCTGGTCAAGCAGCTCCTGGGCGGCCGGGGCGGGGGCTCGCCGGAAGTCGCCCAGGGCGGCGGCATCCCCGCCGAGCGGCTGAACGACGTCCTGGCGGAACTT
>NZ_JBAMDC010000396.1:0-5825 GCF_036961605.1 Streptomyces sp. KLMMK | reverse complement strand
GCCGCCACCGGCCTGCTGACGCCCCGCCACCGCGTCGACGCGCTCGACCCCGCGCACGCGCCCGACCCCGGACCCGGCGAGCTCGCCGACGTCTATCTCCTCAAGACCCGCACCCCGCGCGCCCTGGCCTTCGCCCGCCGCCTCGAGGAGCGCGGGGCGCCCGTGCTGAACTCGGCCGCGTCCACCGGGCGGTGCCAGGACCGGACCGCCATGGCGGAGGTGGCCCTGCGGGCCGGTCTCCCCTTCGTGGCCACCGCCACCGAGCCCTCCCTCGCCGGCCTGGCCACCCGCGGCGACCTGTCCTACCCCGTCGTGATCAAGAGCCGCCACAGCCGCCGCCACGACCTCGTGGCCCGCGTCGACGACCCCGTACGGCTCGCCGTGCTCGCGGCCGAGTGGGGCGACGAACCCGTCGTGGTGCAGCGCTTCACCCCCAACGACGGCTGGGACCACAAACTGTGGGTCGTCGGCGACCACGTCTTCGCCGGCCTGCGCCGCTCGGAACTCGCGACCCCCGTCCGCACCGGCACCGAACCCCTGCGCACCGACGCCCTGCCCCCGGGCTGGATCGACGTCGTCCGGCGCGTCGGCGAGGTCTTCGCCCTGGACGTGTACGGCGTCGACCTGCTCGACGTCGCCGGAAGCCCCCTCATCGTGGACGTCAACGCCTTCCCCGGCGTCCGCGGCCAGGACGGCGCCCCCGAGGCCCTGGCGGACCTGACCCTCCGTACGGCAACCGGCACGCACCACCCGCGCACCCCGGCACCCACCGCGACCGAACCGGTCGCCTGAACGACGCCCATGCCTGCCGGCGGGGTGCCCGGCGGTGCCGAACGGGCTTGAGGCATGCGGGGCACCGCCGGCCACGGCCGTGGGGTTGCGCGCCGCGGCGGCGGGTTTCCGGGTGTACTCCCCTGCTCCCGGCCGGCTGCCGCGCCTATTCGGCCCGGCCCGGCCACCTGTTTCCGCCGCGACGGCGCGCAACCCCCGCTGCCGGGCCCGGCGGTGCCGCGGGCCCGGCCCGTGCGTCGTCCGACGGCCGCAGCGTCCGTCAGGACAGGGCGCGAACCTCCGCCCGTACGGGACAAGCGAATTCGACTCATCCGTCCCAGCCGTCCGCAATGTCACCCCCAGGGGACGGCCGGCCCTCCCACCCGTGACCGCGGGCCCGTGCCGCCGTTGACCCGGCCAGACCAGTCCTCATGCAAGCGGGGCTGCCGAAGGCCGTACGACGATCCCACCCGGAGCGCCGGCGGGCCCGGACCGGCCGGCGGCGGAATCCGCGGGGCGCCGGACGGGGCTACCGACCACCGTCCGCGCGGGCCGTCCCGGCCCTTCCGACCGGCGGCCGTCTCTCGGCGCGATTCCGCGCTGTGACGGCGGGAGACGGCCGCCACACCTTCATGAGGGACACCGACGCCGAGGTGAAGGAACCCGCATGGGCCTGCTGCGCAAGATCCGTGACACCGGACGGGTGGCGGAGGACGCCCCGCCCCGCCCTGCGGGGAACCCGCCGCCCGGCGCCGCGGAACTGGCCGGCTCGGCCCACGTGCGCTGCATCGACGCGGGCTCCTGCAACGGCTGCGAGATCGAGATCGCGCAGGCCTTCGGGCCGGTGTACGACGCCGAGCGCTACGGCGCCAGCCTGGTGGCCTCGCCCCGCCACGCCGACGTGGCCCTCGTGACGGGCCCCGTCACCCGCAACATGGCCGAGCCGCTGCGCCGTACCGTCGCCGCGATGCCCCGCCCCCGCCTGGTGGTGGCCGTCGGCAACTGCGCGATCGACTGCGGCGAGTTCGCCGGCGGCCACGGCGTGGAGGGCGCGGTGGCCGACGTCGTCCCCGTCGACCTGCGGGTGCCCGGGTGCCCGCCGGAGCCGGAGCGGATCGTGGCGGCGCTGCGCCTCGTGACGGGCCGGTGAGCGCGTACGGCTGCAGGAGACCCGCGGCCGCCGGCGGGCCGATAGGCACTCGCACCCGCGTCCGCGCCGCCGCCCCCGCGGGGCACACCGCATGAGCCCAGCCGAGTCCGCGACCGTCGTGGCCACCGGTCTCGCCGGCGCCGGGGTGCTGGCCGGGATGCTCCTGCCCACCCGCGCCCGGGTGGTGGCCGTGGGGCTGTGCACGGCGGGGCTGGGCGGTGCCGGGCTGTCGGGCGGGATCGCGGCGCTGGGCGGCGCCTCCTGGTCCGCGCACCTGCCCGGCCTGCTGCCGCTGGCCGGGCTGCACTTGGCCGTCGACGCCCTCTCGGGCCTGTTCATGGCCGTCGCGGGCGCCGTGGTCCTTGCGGTCTCCGTCTACGGGATCGGCTACGCCTGCGGCCGCGGCCCGCGCGGCACGGCGTCGCGCGGGGTGCAGTCGTCCCTGCCGGTCTTCGCCCTGACCCTGGTCCTCGTCCCGGCGGCCGCCTCGGTCTCGTCCTTCCTGCTGCTGTGGGAGGGGATGGCGGTCACGTCGCTCGTCCTGGTCCTGGCCGAGCAGCGCGACCGCCCGGCCGTCCGCGAGGCCGGCGTGTGGTACGCGGTGATGACGCACGTCGGCCTCGTCCTGCTGCTGGCGGGGCTCGCGCTGTTCGCCGCGGGGGCGGGCGGCGAGACGTTCGCGCAGCTGCGCGCGGGGGCGGCCGGAATGTCGCCGGGCGCGCGCGGCGCGGTCTTCGTCCTGGTCGCCGCCGCGTTCGCGTCGAAGGCGGGCATGGTGCCCCTGCACCCGTGGCTGCCGCGGGCCCATCCCGAGGCGCCGAGCAACGTCTCGGCGCTGATGAGCACGGCGATGGTGAACCTGGGCGCGTACGGCATCATCCGCGTGGACTTCGAACTGCTGGGCGGCGGCCCGGGCTGGGGGTGGCTGCTGGTCCTCGCGACGGGCGCCCTGTCGGCCGGCTACGGCATCCTGCAGGCGGCCATGGCCTCCGACCTCAAGCGCCTGCTCGCCTACTCGACGTCGGAGAACCTGGGCCTGGTGCTCATCGGCGTGGGCGCGGCGGGCCTGTTCTCCTCCTCGGGCTATCCGGTCCCCGCGGCCCTCGCCCTGGCCGCGGCCCTGCTGCACGTCACCAACCACGCCGTCTTCAAGGCCCTGCTGTTCTGCGCGGCCGGCTCCGTCGTGCGGGCCACGGGGCTGCGCGACCTCGACCGGCTGGGCGGCCTGCGCGCCAGGATGCCGGCCACGGCGGGCTTCTTCGCGGTCTCCTCGCTGGCCGCGGTCGCGCTGCCGCCGGGCAACGGCTTCCTCAGCGAGTGGCTGCTGCTGCAGTCCCTGATCCACGGCATGGCCGTGCCCGGGGTGTCCACGGCCATCGTGCTGCCGCTCGCCGTGGCGGTCATCGCCCTGTCGGCGGGCCTGGCGGCCGCCGTCTTCGTCAAGGCCCTGGGCGTCGGCTTCTTCGCCCGGCCGCGCAGCGGAGGGGCCGCGTCGGCACAGGAGAGCCCGCCGCTGATGCACCTGGGCATGGGCCTGCTCGCCATCGGCTGTACGGCCCTCGCCCTCGTCCCCGGCACGCTGGGCAGCAGCCTGTCACGGGCCGTCGCCGCGGCGGGGCTCCACGACGGCCGCCCCCTGGCGGGCGGCGGCCTGGAGCTGCGGCTGGACCGGGCCGCCGCCTCCCTGTCCCCCCTGTGGGTGACGGCGGCCCTGCTCGGGGGCGTCGTCGCCGCGGCCGCCCTCATCCGTCTGACGGCCCGTCGCGGGCGCCGTACCAACGCGCGGCCGTGGGACTGCGGTGGCGGCGCTCCCACGCCCCGCATGTCGTACACCGCGACCTCCTTCGCCGAGCCCCTGCAACGGGTCTTCGGCGACGTCCTCGACCCCGAGCAGGACGTGAACGTCACCCCGGTGCACGCATCCTCCTACCTCGTGGAACGCGTGCGCTTCCGGCGCAGCGTCCGCGACCGGATCGAACACCGCCTCTACCGCCCGGTCCTGGCCGCCGCCCTGGCCGTGGGCCGGGCCGCGCGCCGGCTGGCCCCCGGCAGCGTGCACCGCTACCTCGGCTACGGGTTCTTCGGTCTCGTCGCTCTCCTGCTGGCCCTGGCGGTCGGCTGGTGAGCGCCACCTCGCACGGGGAGACGCCGTGAACGGCACCATGACCGCCACCGGAACGGCCGCGGTGACCGCCCAGGTCGCCATGGTCGTCGCCGGGGCACCCCTGCTCACCGGGCTGATGCGGCAGGTACGGGCGCTGATGGAGGGGCGGGCCGGGCCCGGCGTCACCCAGCCCTGGCGCGACCTGCGCAAGCTGCTGCGCAAGGAGGCCATCACCCCCGCGGGCACCGGCCCGGCCTTCCGCACGGCGCCGCTGCTGCTGGTCGCCACCATGGCCGTCGTCGCCGCGCTCGTCCCGCTGGCCTCGACCGCCACCCCCGTCAGCGGCGGCGCCGACCTCATCCTCGTCGTGGCGCTGCTCGGACTCGGCACGGTCACCCTGGCCCTCGCCGGGCTGGACACGGGCACCGCCTTCGGCGGGATGGGCGCCTCCCGCGGGATGACCGTGGCCGCGCTCGTCGAACCGACGATCCTCCTCGCGGTGTTCGCCCTGTCGATACCGACGGGGTCGACGAACCTGTCCGCCATCATCGCCGGCGGCATCCACGACCCGGTCCGCCTGGTCTCCCCGGCGGGCCTGCTCGCCACCGCCGCCCTGGCCGTCGCCGTCCTCGCCGAGACCGGCCGGCTCCCGGTGGACAACCCCGCCACCCACCTGGAACTGACGATGGTCCACGAGGCGATGGTGCTGGAGTACGCCGGACCCGACCTCGCCCTGGTCGAACTCGGCTCCCAGATGCGGCTGACCGTCCTGCTGGGCCTGCTCGCCTCGCTGTCCGCCCCCTGGGGCATCGCCACGACCGCCTCCCCGGCGGCCCTCGTCCTCGCCCTCGTCCTGCTCGTGCTGAAGGTCGCCCTGCTGGGCTCGGCCCTCGCCGCGGCCGAGGTGTTCTGGGCCAAGCTGCGGCTCTTCCGCGTGCCCGAGCTGCTGGCCGGATCCTTCCTGCTGGCGCTCCTCGCGGTGACCGCCTCGTACTTCCTCACGGGAGAGTGAGTGAGGGACACATGACCGACAGCGTCTACACCCAGCTGCTCGACCTGGCGTGCGGTGCGTTCCTGCTCGCGGCCGTCGTCGTGCTGTGGCTGCGGCAACTGACCTCGATCGTCCGCGTCTTCGCCTTCCAGGGCGTGGCCCTGGCCGCCGTCGCCGCCCTGCTCGGCCTGCACGAGGACCGCCCCGGCCTGCTCGCCGTCGCCGCCGGCGTCGGCCTGCTGCGGGCCGGCGTCCTGCCGCGCCTGCTGCTGCGCGCCCTGACCGCCGGCACGCCCCGGCGCCCCTACCCCCACTACCAGGAGGACGTCAGCGAGACGCGCGAGACACGGCCCCTGGTCAACGTCGCCGCCTCCCTGCTGAGCGCCGCCCTCCTCACCCTCCTCGCCTACGCCGTGTCCCGACCGCTGGTCGCCCTGCACCCGGCACCGGCGACGCGCGCCCTGCCCGTCGGGCTCGCCGTGGTCCTCATCGGCTTCTTCACCCTGGTCACGCGCCGCCGCGCGCCGGTCCAGGTGGTCGGATTCCTGCTGCTGGACAACGGCATCACCGCCACCGCCTTCCTCGCCGCCTCCGGAGTCCCCCTGATCGTCGAACTCGGCGTGTCCTTCGACCTGCTCCTCGCCGTTCTCGTCCTGCAGATCCTCACCACCCGGATGCGGGTCGCCTTCGGCGGCACCGGCATCGACGACCTGCGGGAGCTACACGACTGATGACGCACGCCACCACCGCACTGCTGCTGACCGCCCCCATCGCGGTACCGCTCGCCACCTCCGCCGCGTACGCCGCCT
>NZ_JBAMDC010000395.1:0-5854 GCF_036961605.1 Streptomyces sp. KLMMK | reverse complement strand
TCCGCACCGACGGCACGGACACCGACGGCGCGGTCGCCTCCACCCTGCGCGCCGGGCACGGCGTGCGCCCGGCGAAGACCCGGCAGGCGGATGCCGCCAAGGACCTGAGTGCACAGCAGTCCCTCACCTTCCCCGTCCGCAAGGGGCAGGCATACGAGGTCACCAAGTACGTGGGCGTCGACACCGCGCTGACCTCGCGCTCGCCCCGCCAGGACGCCACGAACGCCTCGCAGCGCGCCGCCCGGCGCGGATGGGACGGCCTGGCGCGCGCCCACAGCGCCGCCTGGGCCCGGCTGTGGCGTTCCGACATCGAGGTGCCCGGTCGGCGCGACCTGCAGGCATGGGTGCGCTCCGCGCGGTACGGGCTGCTGTCCAGCACCCGGGAAGGCGCCTCCAACAGCATCGCCCCGGCCGGGCTGACCAGCGACAACTACGCGGGCCTGGTGTTCTGGGACGCCGAGACCTGGATGTACCCGGCCCTGCTGGCCACCTCGCCCGAACTGGCCAGGACCGTCGTCGAGTACCGGTACCGGACCCTCCCCGCAGCGCGCGAGAACGCCCGCAAGCTCGGCTACCAGGGACTCTTCTACCCCTGGAACAGCGGCAGCAAGGGCGACCTGGCCCAGGAGTGCCACAGCGTGGACCCGCCGCACTGCCGCACCCAGATCCACCTCCAGTCCGACATCTCCCTCGCCACCTGGCAGTACTACCTCGCCACCGGCGACACCGCCTGGCTGCGCGAGCGCGGCTGGCCGGTGATGAAGGGCATCGCCGAGTTCTGGGCCGGGAGGGTCCACCGCAACACGGACGGCAGCTACTCCATCAAGGACACCGCCGGCCCCGACGAGTACAGCAACGGCGTCGACGACGCGGTCTTCACCAACGCCGGAGCCGTCACCGCCCTGCGCAACGCCGCGCACGCCGCCCGGCTGCTCGGCGAGCACGCGCCGGAGGAGTGGAAGACGGTCGCCGACGGCATCCGGATCCCCTACGACGCGCAGCGCAAGGTCTTCCAGCAGTACGACGGTTACCAGGGCAGCAAGATCAAGCAGGCCGACACGGTGCTGCTGATGTACCCCCTGGAGTGGCCGATGCCCGAGGGCGCCGCGACGAACACCCTCGACTACTACGCCCAGCGGACCGACCCCGACGGCCCCGCCATGACGGATTCGGTCCACGCCATCGCCGCCGCCGGCACGGGCGAACCGGGCTGCTCGACGTACACCTACCTGCAGCGCTCCATCAGGCCGTTCGTCCGCGGCCCCTTCGCCCAGTTCTCCGAGGCGCGCGGCGCCAAGGCGGGCGCCGAGGACCCGCTGGCCGGCTCGCCCGCGCACGACTTCCTCACCGGCAAGGGCGGCTTCCTGCAGACGTTCACCAACGGCCTGACCGGCATGCGGATGCGCGAGGACCGGCTCCGCCTCGACCCGATGCTGCCCCCGCAGCTCGGCCGCGGCGTGACCCTGCGCGGTCTGCACTGGCAGGGACGCACGTACGACATCGAGCTCGGCGCCCACGACACCACCGTGCGGCTCACCGAGGGCGCGCCCATGACCCTCGACACCCCGCAGGGCGAACAGGTCCTCAGCAAGGCCGCCCCGGCCGTCCTCAAGACCCGCCGCCCCGACCTCGTCCCGACCGGCAACCTGGCCCGCTGCACCGCGGTCACCGCCTCCTCCGAGGAGCCCGGCCTGTACGCGGCCGCCGCCGTCGACGGCAACACCGCCACGGCCTGGGTCCCGGACGGGCCGTCCGGCACCCTCACCACCGACCTCGGCAAGCCCGTACGCGTCACCGAGGTCACCCCCGCCTGGAACGGCCCGGCACCGGCCTCGTACGACGTCCAGCTGTCCGCCGACGGGCGGCAGTGGCGGAACGCCGCCGCCGGTGACGGGGCGGAAACCGCGCGGTACGTACGGGTGGTGGTCCGCGGCGACGCCGCCGCCAAGTCCCGTACGGGCATCGCGGAGCTGACGGTCTCCTAGAGGCCGCCAGGGGCGGGCCGCACCGAGTCCTTCCCGGCCCGCTGTGGGGGCGGGCCGGGAAAGCGAGGCGGGCGGCCCGTCCGGCGGACCGCTCAGCCGACGACGATCTCCAGCTCCCCGGCCCCGTCGACCCGGGCGGACACGGCGGTCAGGTCGGCGACCGTGACGTCCGCGTCGAGTTCGTCCGGGCGGTGCGTCGTCGTCAAGGCGATCGTCGCCATGCCGGCCGCCCGCCCGGCGGCCAGGCCGGCGGGTGCGTCCTCGACGACGACGCACCGGGACGGGTCGACACCGAGCCGCTCGGCCGCCAGGAGGAAGGGCTCCGGGTGGGGCTTGTAGTGGGTGAGGTCGTCGTCCGACGTGACGAGGAACTTGGGGTGGATGCCCACCTGGCCGAGCCGGGTCCCGGCCACGCGCCGGCTGCTGGACGTCACCACGGCCCAGCGGTCCAGGGGCAGCGAGGCCAGCAGTCCGGTGGCGCCGGGCACGGGCACCACGCCACCGGCGAGCGCGTCGGCCACCTCCGCATCGGCCAGGCGCCGGAGCCCTTCGGCCACCTCTCCGGCGGGCAGGAGAGCGGCGGCGATCTCGGCCGCCGGCCGCCCGTGCACCTCGACGCGCGCCATGGCCTCCTCCAGCGTCATGCCGTACGACTCGACCCAGCTGCTCCAGACGCGCTGGACCGACTGCAGGGAGGAGACCAGCGTTTCATCGCTGTCGAAGAGGAGGGCACTCGCCGAAAATCGCATGGCGGGCAGCGTACATGGCGGGTACATGCAGGAGGGCCGGGGCCTCCCGGGGCACGGGCCCCCGCGGGGGCAGCTACGCCTTCACACCCGTACCCGCCGGGGTGGAGGCGGTGACCTCCGGGTGCAGGCCCGCGCTCGCGAGGGCGACACCGGCCCGACCGTGGACCGCGGCCGCGGAAGCGGGCTTCGGCACCGCAGCCTCCCTGCGCCGGCACCCGGCCGCCGAGACGGGGGTGCCGCCGACGGCCTCCCGCCGTACGTTCCGCGCCGGGGCGTCCTCCGTCTCCCGGTGCACCGGTGTCTGCCGGCCGGTGGGAGGGGCCGCCCGGCCCCGGTTCAGGGGCAGGCGTCACTGTGGCCGCACACCCAGGCCAGGGCGTCGAGCACCCCGTGGACGTAGTCCCTGGGCACCGTCCGCTGCGTGAAGTCCTCCAACTGCGCTTGCGCGGCGTCCGCTTCGGCCGTCAGGACCGCCAGGCCCGGGGCCCCGTCCGAGCGGCCGCCGGTGACGGGCGAGACCTGTCCCCGGCCCAGGGCCCAGAGGTAGGCGGTCAGGGCGCCGCGCGTGTACTGGGTCTGCCGGACCGGCCCCGCCGCCTTCCGGTCGAGCCGGCGATGGGCCTGCTGGACCTCGGGGACGGGCCGGACACCGGCCCTCGGCCCTTCGGGATCGATGAGGTGAGAAGTAGTCATATCGGTACGCCTAGCCCCGCCGGACGGTTCTACGCCTCGCGTATCGGCGCCCGGCTCCGGGGGTAGCCGGGGAGAGAGCGTCCCGGCACTCCGGAGAAGGGAAGCATCATGGCGGATCACAGTGCGGCAGAGGTGCCCGGCGGCGCGCGCGACGCCCTGGCCAATCCGGCGGTGGAGCGCGGCACGCTCTCGCTGACGCAGTCGGAGGACGGTGTTCCGACGCTGACGGTGAGCGGAGGGAACGCCATCGCCAGGGGAATCCGCGTGGTGGACGGCTCGGGCAAGGTGATCGCGGCCTACGTGGGGTTCTGCGTCGACGACCTGAGCGTGGCCAAGTCGATGCAGAGCGCGGTGTCCGGAGCCGTGGCGCACTCCCTCGACGGCATATCCGAGAAGCAGGCCGCGAAGGCCGAGGCCCCGTCGGGCGTCATCACCGGGCACGCCGGCCCCGACACCCCGGTGAAGCTGACTCCGGACGAGTTCCGCGAGCAGGTCGTGACCACCTTGGCGACCGAGCTGATCGACCTCTCCCGCGACCTGCGCCGCTGAGCTCCTCCGCGGCCGGGCGGCGGCCGCCCGGCCCGACCGGATGCGGGGTCCTCGCCGGAAGGGCACGATCGGCTCCAGGAGGAGACGCCCATGACCGGCACGGAACCCCTCGCCACGCTGGACGAGCGCTACAGCAGCGCGCAGGCGACGGCGGCGGACTGGAGCGACGCCGTCACCGCGCTGGCCCGCGCAGAGGTGTACTGGCTGACGACCGTACGTCCCGACGGGCGGCCGCACGTCACCCCCCTGATCGGCGTATGGGAGGACGGTGCGCTGCACTTCTGCACCGGTGCGGAGGAGCGCAAGGCGAAGAACCTGCGGAGCAACCCGCACGTCGCCCTCACGACCGGCTGCAACACCCTCCGGGAGGGCTGTGACCTGGTCGTCGAGGGGGAGGCCGTGCGGGTGAGCGAGGAGCGGCGGCTGCGGCGGCTCGCCGGCGCGTGGGAGGCGAAGTACGGCACGGAGTGGCACTTCGACGTGGCGAACGGCGTGTTCGTCCACGGCGCCGGCGAGGCCCTGGTCTTCGCGGTGGCCCCCCGCACAGCCTTCGGCTTCGGCAAGGGGGAGCCCTACGGTCAGACCCGCTGGCGGTTCACCGGGAGCGGGTGACCAAGGTCACGGAGGGGTCAGGCCTGGGGGGCGTCGTCCTGGCCGTCGCGCGCCGCGTTCTTCTCCTTGATGCGCGCCGCCTCCTTGCGGACCTCGGCCTGGGTGGCGCGCTCGCGCTGCAGCCACTCGGGCTGCTCGTCCTTCAGCGCGTCGATCTGCTCCGTCGTGAGGGGCTCGGTGACCCCGCCGCGGGCCAGGCCGGCGATGGAGACGCCGAGCTTCGCCGCCACCACGGGACGGGGGTGCGGGCCGTTGCGGCGCAGGTCCTGCAGCCACTGGGGCGGATCGGCCTGCAGTGCGTTGAGCTCGCTGCGCGAGACGACACCCTCCTGGAACTCGGCGGGGGTGGCCTGGAGGTACACACCCAGCTTCTTCGCCGCGGTCGCGGGCTTCATGGTCTGGGTGGTCTTGTGCGACGTCATGCTGTCAAGGGTATCGAGCATGTGAGCTACCTCTGACCACGACCGGTAACCTGGCGGGGTGACAGGCTCGGAAGATTCCCCTTCGTTCCGGCTCGCGTATGTCCCTGGAGTGACACCCACGAAGTGGGTGCGGATCTGGAACGAGCGGCTGCCCGAAGTCCCACTGACGCTCGTGGCGGTGCCCGCCGCCGAAGCGTGCGAGGCGCTGCGGCGCGGCGACGCCGACGCGGGCTTCGTACGGCTGCCGGTGGACCGGCAGGACCTCAGCGCGATCCCCCTCTACACCGAGACGACCGTGGTCGTGATCCCGAAGGACCACGTGGCGGCGGCGGTCGACGAGCTCTCCCCGGCGGACCTGGCGGACGAGATCGTGCTGCATCCGCTCGACGACGTCCTCGGCTGGGAGACGCTGCCCGGGCAGCCCGCGATCGAGCGTCCCGCCACGACGGCGGACGCCGTCGAGCTGGTGGCGGCGGGCGTGGGCGTGCTGGTCGTGCCGCAGTCGCTCGCCCGCCTGCACCACCGCAAGGACCTCACCTACCGGCCGCTCTCGGACGCACCCGAGTCCCGGGTCGCCCTGTCGTGGCCGCAGGAGGCGACCACCGACCTGGTGGAGCACTTCATCGGGATCGTCCGCGGGCGGACGGTCAACAGCTCGCGCGGCCGTCCCCTGCCCCAGGCGGCGCAGCCCCAGGACAAGGGCAAGGCCAAGGCGCAGTCCAAGCAGAAGCGCCCCGGTACGGGCGGCGCGCCGCGCAAGCCCGCGGCCGGCAAGTCCGGCGGCAAGGCCCCCCGGGGCGGCGCGGCCGGTTCCAAGGGCGGCGCCAAGCGCGGAAAGCCCCGC
>NZ_JBAMDC010000394.1:0-5942 GCF_036961605.1 Streptomyces sp. KLMMK | reverse complement strand
TGCGCGCGGCGCCCGGCGGGCGTATCGTTCCCGCCATGCTCGTCGCCGCCGCCGTATGCCCCTGTCCGCCGCTGCTCGTCCCGGAGGTCGCCGCCGGGGCCGCACCCGAGCTGGACGCCCTGAGGGCCGCCTGCCTCGACGCGCTGGGCCTGCTGGCCGCCGCGCGGCCGGACCGGCTCGTCGTCCTCGGCCCCGCCCCGCAGCCGGGCCGCGGACCGCACCCGCAGGGTGCCGGAGGATCGTTCCGCGGACTCGGCGCGGACGTCGACGTACGCCTGGGGCAGGGGCCGCAGGCGGGGGAGCGACCGCTGCCGCAGTCCCTGGCGGTCGCCGCCTGGCTGCTGGAGCGCACGCGCTGGGGCGACGCGCCCGTCGAGGGCCTGGGCGTCGAAGAGACGCTGGAGGCGGAGCAGTGCCTGACCACGGGCCGTGAGCTGGCCGACGGGGACGGGCGGACCGCCCTGCTGGTGATGGGCGACGGCAGCGCCTGCCGGACGATCAAGGCGCCGGGCTACCTCGACGAGCGGGCGGCGGACTTCGACGCAGAGGCGGCGCGCGCACTGGGCGCCGCGGACACCGCGGCGCTCGCCGCGCTCGACGGCGGACTCGCCCGGGAACTCAAGGCCGCGGGACGCGCCCCGTGGCAGGTCCTCGCGGGAGCCGGCGAGGGCGCCGGGCTCAAGGGGCAGCTGCTGTACGACGAGGCGCCCTACGGGGTGGGGTACTTCGTGGCCGCCTGGTCGTAGCCACCGGCCGCGACTAACCGCCTCTGAACCTCTCCGGCAGCCTCTGGCGGCCCTTGCAGCCGTTCCGGCTCCCCCGGGGGCCTCGTGCGGCCCGAACGGCCGCGAGAGCGCCGTACGGGCCCTCTATGGCCCCGTCGGGCGGACTTCGGCTTCCGCGGCGTCGGGTGGTCGCGGCCCGGGCGGTCTCCGGGCACCCGGAAACGCAGCGACGGGACCTCCCGGCAGCCACTCAGGGGGCCGTGGTGCCGCCGCCGCCCTTGCCGCCTTCCTTCTCGGCGAGCCGGTCGATGGCGTGCTTGGCCTTGTCGGCACCCGTGTGGATCTGGCTGCTGTACTTGCCCTTGGTCTTCTCGTCGACCACCTTGGCGGCCTTCTCCAGCCCCTGTTCGATCTTGTCCCCGTGCTGCTGCGCGAGATCGCCGATCTTGTCCTTCGCAGGGGCGAGCTTGGCCTTGATCGTGTCCAACAGGCCCATGGCGCCTTCCCTCGTCTTCCTGGTTCAAGAGCTACTTACGGGCGCCCTCACCGGCCTCGCTGTCGACGGCCTTCTCCGCCGACTGCTGCTTGGGGATCTCGACCCCCTCGGCAGCCTGAGCCTCGGCCTCGGCCTCGCCGGACTCCTCCGCCTCGGCCGCCTCGGCCCCCGTCTCGGCGGCGTCCGCCGATTCCGCCGTCAGAGTGGCCGTTGCCGCCTCTTCGGTTGACGCCTCGGACGCCTTGCGGCGAAACCTTGAAAACACGCCCATATCTACTCCATTACCTTACTGGTGTGTGCGAAGTCCCGTGCCGCCCGGGGTGTGCCGTTGCACCGCATCCGGGCACCGGCCCGTGAACCGGCTCTCGGAACCTCGCAACAGGCAACGAACCCGGCAGCGCCGCGTCACGTCGCTCGTTCGTGGGGCACGGGTGGGGTTTGCGAGACTGATCCGGTGAAAAACCCGGTGAAAAACGCAGTTCCCGCCCCGCGGGTCATCGCCGTCGTGGGCCCCACGGCGGCCGGCAAGTCCGATCTCGGCGTCGCCCTCGCCCGGCACCTGGGCGGCGAGGTCGTCAACGCCGACTCCATGCAGCTGTACCGGGGCATGGACATCGGCACGGCCAAGCTGACCCTGGAGGAGCGGCAGGGCGTGCCGCACCGCCTCCTCGACATCTGGGACGTGACCGAGGCCGCGAGCGTCGCCGAGTACCAGCGGCTGGCCCGCGCGGAGATCGACCGGCTCCTCGCCGAGGGCCGCACCCCCGTGCTCGTCGGCGGCTCCGGGCTCTACATCAAGGGCACCATCGACGCCCTGGACTTCCCCGGCACCGACCCGGCCGTCCGCGCCCGCCTGGAGGAGGAGCTCGCCGAACAGGGCCCCGGCGCCCTGCACGCCCGCCTCGCCGCGGCCGACCCGGCCGCCGCCCGCGCCATCCTGCCCGGCAACGGCCGCCGCATCGTGCGCGCCCTGGAGGTCATCGAGCTCACCGGCCGCCCCTTCACCGCGAACCTGCCGGGTGAGGAGCCCGTCTACGACGCCCTGCAGATCGGCGTCGACGTCGAGCGCCCCGAGCTGGACGAGCGGATCACCGTGCGCGTGGACCGCATGTGGGAGGCGGGGCTCGTGGACGAGGTGCGCGCCCTGGAACGCCAGGGGCTGCGCGAGGGCCGTACCGCCTCGCGCGCCCTCGGCTACCAGCAGGTGCTCGCCTTCCTGGCGGGGGAGTGCACCGAGGACGAGGCGCGCGCCGAGACCGTGCGGGCCACCAAGCGGTTCGCCCGGCGCCAGGACTCGTGGTTCCGCAAGGACACCCGCGTGCACTGGCTCAGCGGAGCGGCCGACCGCAGGGCGGAACTCCCCGGACTCGCGCTGGCGTTGCTCGAACGGGCGGTCACAGCCTGATCACGTGATGGCATCGGGACGCTACGCGCGCCATTCCGGTCTGCGCGGGCGTGCCATCATCGAGCTTCGATCGAGCCGTGAAGTCCGGGTATGGGAGGGCGCGTGGCGATGGAGGCCGGCCCTCGTGACAGACCGCAACAGCCGCCGCGGAGGGGCCAGCTCCCGGCGGTGGCCGGGGAAGAGCCGGAGGCGCTGAGTCCGGACGGCCCCGAGGACACCGAGGGAACCGCCGAGGCCGGCACCGCCGCGCCGGCGTCCTTCCGCGAGCTGCGCCCGCAGCGCAGGCTGCGCATCTGGCAGCTGGCCCCGATCGTCGTGCTCGCCGCCGTCGGCTCGCTCATGTTCGCCTTCCCCCTCGCCTTCGAGTTCGGCGACGGCGGGCCGGTCGTCGCCATGCTCGGCCTGCTCATCAGCTGCTGCGCCGCGGGCTGGGGGGTGATGGCCGCCCGCCGGGTCGGCTACACCTGGCCCGGCATGCCGGCCCCCGGCTCCGGGCGCCGCCCGGACTGGCGCTACGTCGCCTCGTACGCCGCCCTCGTCGCCCTGGTCGTCGTCCTTGCCGTCTGGCGCGTGGCGCGGCTGCGCTGAGCCCGGCCCGGGGCCGCGGACGGGCCCGGGGCCTCGCCGGGGAGACCGCGCGCGGCCCCCGTACCATCGAACCGTGAGCACCGCACAGATCGCCTTCCTCAAGGGTCACGGCACCGAGAACGACTTCGTGATCATCCCGGACCACGACGGCCGCATCGAGCTGTCCCCCGCCGCCGTCGCCCGGCTGTGCGACCGCCGCGCGGGCATCGGCGCCGACGGAGTGCTCCGCGTCGTCCGGTCCGCAGCCCATCCCGAGGCGCGTGCGATGGCCGGCGAGGCCGAGTGGTTCATGGACTACCGCAACAGCGACGGCAGCATCGCCGAGATGTGCGGCAACGGCGTCCGGGTCTTCGCCCGCTACCTCCACCACGCCGGTCTCGTCGAGGCGGGCGACCTCACCGTCGCGACCCGTGCGGGCCTGCGGCACGCCCACATCGCCAAGGACGGCCCCGAGGGTGCGGCCGGCGACGTCACCGTCGGCATGGGGCGGGCCGTGCTCCCGGAGGGCGAGGTGACCGTCACCGTCGACGGCCGCAGCCGCCCCGCGCGCAACGTGAACATGGGCAACCCGCACGCCGTCACCTTCGTCGACGACCTCGCCGACGCGGGGAACCTGTTCGCCGCCCCCGACGTCGCGCCCGCGGGCGCGTACCCCAACGGCGCCAACGTCGAGTTCGTCGTCGACCGCGGACCGCAGCACGTGGCCATGCGCGTCCACGAGCGCGGTTCCGGCGAGACCCGCTCCTGCGGCACGGGCGCGTGCGCGGTGATGGTCGCGACCGCC
Source organism: Streptomyces sp. KLMMK (assembly GCF_036961605.1). Classification (NCBI taxonomy): domain Bacteria; kingdom Bacillati; phylum Actinomycetota; class Actinomycetes; order Kitasatosporales; family Streptomycetaceae; genus Streptomyces; species Streptomyces sp. KLMMK. The sequence continues at coordinate 1,944 of NZ_JBAMDC010000394.1, read as the reverse complement.
CGCCGGGACGGCCTGGACCCGGCCGTGACCGGCCTGCCCGTCACGTACACCGTGGACGTCCCCGGCGGGCGCCTGGTGATCAGCGAGGCGCCGGACGGCACGGTCGAGATGACCGGCCCCGCCGTGATCGTCGCGGGCGGCACCTTCGAGCCCTCCTGGCTGGACGCGGCACTCGTCTGAGGGCGCTCCCCGGCAGGTGCCCCGGGCGCACTACCTCTTTTCCGGCCCGTGCGCCCGGCTCCCGACGGCGTGGCTCGCTCGAATGGGTGATCCGTTTCACTCTGGGCGAGAGCGGGTGAGCAGCGCGTGATGGGCTCGGTAGCATCAAGCACCGGTACGGAGGCGCGCAGCCGACCGCCGGTCGACGCTGCCGGAGGTGCCCCCATGAGCACAGACGCCACGCACGAAGGTGCTCCCGGCCGCAGGCGCGGCCGCGCCCGCCTCGACCTGAGACGGCTGGGGCGCGCGGCGCTCGGCGGCTCGGGCGCGCGCGGCAGGCTGCCGGACGCCATCGACCACGTCGCCAAGGTGCACCGCGGCCACCATCCGGGCGCGGACCTCGACATCCTGCGGCGGGCCTATCTCCTCGCCGAGTCCTCCCACCGCGGCCAGACCCGCAAGAGCGGTGAACCGTACATCACCCATCCGCTCGCCGTGACCCTGATCCTGGCCGAACTGGGCGCCGAGACGACCACCTTGACCGCCTCCCTCCTCCACGACACGGTCGAGGACACCGAGGTGACCCTGGAACAGGTCCGCGGGCAGTTCGGCGAGGAGGTCCGCTTCCTGGTCGACGGCGTCACCAAGCTGGAGAAGGTCGACTACGGCGCCGCGGCCGAGCCGGAGACCTTCCGCAAGATGCTCGTGGCCACCGGCAACGACGTCCGGGTGATGTCCATCAAGCTCGCCGACCGGCTGCACAACATGCGCACGCTGGGCGTGATGCGGCCCGAGAAACAGGTCCGCATCGCCAAGGTCACGCGGGACGTGCTGATCCCGCTCGCCGAGCGGCTGGGCGTCCAGGCGCTCAAGACCGAGCTGGAGGACCTCGTCTTCGCGATCCTCCACCCCGACGAGTACGCCCGCACCCGCGAGCTCGTCACCGCGCACGCCGCCGGCCTCGCGACCCTGGGGACGACCGCGGAGCGGGTGCAGGCCGTCCTGCGGGAGGCGGGCATCGCCGCCGACGTCCTCGTCAAACAGCGCCACTTCGTCTCCGTGCACCGGGTGCGCCTCAAGCGGGGCGAGGTGACCGGCTCGGACCTCGGCAGACTGCTCGTCCTCGTCGCGGAGGACGCCGACTGCTACGCGGTCCTCGGCGAGCTGCACACTTGCTTCACGCCGTTCATCTCGGAGTTCAAGGACTTCATCGCCACTCCGAAGTTCAACCTCTACCAGTCGCTGCACACGGCCGTCGCGGGCCCCGGAGGGGAGCCCGCCCAGGTCCTCATCCGCACCCACCAGATGCACAAGGTTGCCGAGGCCGGCGTCGTCGCCCTGGGGAATCCGTACGCCACGCCCGAGACGCCCGATGCCACGGACGGGGAGCGCGTCGACCCCACGCGGCCGGGGTGGCTCTCCCGGCTGCTGGAGTGGCAGCGGGCCACGCCCGACCCCGACACCTTCTGGACCTCCCTCCGCGACGAGCTCGCCCTGGACCGCGAGATCACCGTCTTCCGCGCCGACGGCGGCACGATCGGCCTGCCCGCCGGGGCGAGCTGCGTCGACGCGGCCTACGCGCAGCACGGCGACGGCGGCCACAGCTGCATCGGCGCCCGCGTCAACGGCCGCCTCGCCACGCTCAGCACGGTCCTGCGCGACGGCGACACCCTTCAGCTGCTGATGTCCCGCGACAGCGCCTCCGGGCCCTCCCCGGACTGGCTGGAGCACGCCCGTACGCCCGCAGCGCGGATCGCCATCGAGCGGTGGCTGGCCAGCCATCCC
>NZ_JBAMDC010000393.1:0-5953 GCF_036961605.1 Streptomyces sp. KLMMK | reverse complement strand
CACGGGACCGGCCGCCGCCGCGAGCCGCCGTGACGTTTCCGGTGGGCGTCCGGTCCGCAGCCGGGCGGGCGTTCGTCACCACCGCCGTACCGACGGAGGCATCTCTTGAAGACCACCCTGCGCACCGCCCGGCTCCGCCTCGCCGAGCCCCTGCGGATCTCCCGGGGCGTCATGGACGCCCGTGACGCCGTCTGGCTGACCGTCGAGCACGGCGGAGTCCGCGGCTTCGGCGAGGCCGTGGCCAGTGCCTACTACGGGCTGGACGCCGGTGCCATCCGGCGGCTGATGTGTCACGCGGCGGCCGGACTCGGCCGGTTCGCGACGCCGGAGAGCGCGCTGGAAGCCGTACGAGAAGAAACGCTTCTGCCGCGCGACACCCCGCCCGCCGTGACCGCCGCCGTCGAAGCCGCCCTGCTCGACCTCGCGGGCAAGCGCGCCGGCCTGCCCGTGCACCGGCTCCTGGAGGGCGGCAGCGTGGCCGCGCCCGCCGCCGGCACCGCCCGCACGATCGGCATCACCTCGCCCGTACGGGCCGCCCTGACGGCCCGCTGCCTCGCCGACGCCGGGTTCACCGTCCTCAAGATCAAAGGCGGGTCGCCCGACCCCGCCGACGACCTCGAGCGCGTACGAGCCGTCCGGCAGGCCGCCCCCCGCGCCCGGCTGCTCCTCGACCCCAACGGGGCCTGGACCGTAGCCCGGGCGCGGAAGCTGCTGCCGCGCTTCGCCGCGCTCGGCGTCGAGGCCGTCGAGCAACCCACCTTTCCCGGCGACCCCGAGGGCCTCGCCCGGCTCGCCGAGACCTCTCCGCTGCCCGTCATCGCCGACGAGGACGCGGTGAGCCTCGACGACGCCCGCCGTCTCGCGGGCCGCGTCCACGGCGTCAACGTCAAGCTCGCCAAGTGCGGTGGCGTCCACGCCGCCCTGCGGATCGCCGGCGCCCTGGCCGGCAGCGGCACGGAGCTCATGCTGGGCTGCCTGACCGCCAGTTCGCTCGGCATCGCGCCCGCCGTGCACCTCGCCGACCGGGCCCGCTGGACCGACCTCGACGGCCACTTGCTGCTCGCCCACGACCCGTGGACCGGCATCGGCGGCCGGGACGGGACCGTCCGGGCCCCGGGCGCCCCCGGCCTGGGCGTCCGCGCCACCGGGCGACACCCGCAACCGGCGCAACGCGCGCAAGGAGACCCCGCACCGTGAAGACCTGGCACGAAATACGCGGCTTCCCGCTCGCGATCCGCCTCCTCCTCGTCAACCAGCTCGGCGTCAACACCGGCTTCTACCTGCTCGTCCCCTACCTCGCCACCCACCTGGGCCAGGACCTCGGCATGTCCGCCGCCGTCATCGGCATCGTCCTCGGCGTCCGCAACCTCAGCCAGCAGGGCCTCTTCCTCATCGGCGGCTCGGCCGCCGACCGGCTGGGGGCGCGCGGCGTGATCATCGCCGGGTGCGCGCTGCGCACGGCGGGCTTCGCCCTGTTCGCCCTCGGCGACGGCCTCTCCGTGCTGCTCGCCGCGTCCGTCCTCAGCGGCCTCGCGGGCGCGCTCTTCAACCCCGCCGTGCGGACGTACCTCGCCCAGGAGGCGGGGGAGCGGAAGGCGGAGGCCTTCGCCCTGTTCAACGTCTTTGCGACCACCGGCGCGCTCATCGGACCGCTGCTCGGCAGCGCGCTCCTCCTCGTCGGCTTCCGGGCCTCCGCGCTCACCGCCGCCGGGATCTTCGCCGTGCTCACCGTCGCCCAGGCGCTCGTCCTGCCCGCCCGGCCGGCCGCACCCAGCGGCGGCGGCGTGCTCGCCGACTGGCGCGAAGTCCTCGCCAACCGGGCCTTCCTGGCGTTCTCCCTCGCCATGGTCGGCATGTTCACCATGGAGAACCAGCTCTACCTCCTGCTGCCCGACGGAGCCCGCCGCGCCACCGGCTGGGACGGCGCCGCGGGGCTCGTCCTCCTCGCCGGGACCCTCGCCAACCTGGCCCTGCAACTGCGCATCACCCGGGCCCTGAAGGACCGCGGCAGCCGGGGGAAGTGGGTCGCGGCCGGACTCGCCCTGATGGGCCTGGCCTTCCTGCCCCCGATGGCGGTGGCGGGCACCGAAGGGAACGTGCTCGGGCTGCTGCCCGTCCTCGGCGGGGCCCTGCTGCTCCACGTCGGCGTCATGGTCGCCCAGCCGTTCGTCATGGAGATGATCCCCGGCTTCGGGCGGCCCACGCTGACCGGCACGTACTTCGGCATCTTCTACGCCGTCTCCGGCATCGCCGCCGCCCTCGGCAACGCGCTCGTCGGCTGGGCCATGGACACCGGCGGGCGCGACGGGACCCAGTGGCTGCCCTGGGCGTGCTGCCTGGCGCTCGGGCTCGCCTCCGCGGGCGGGATGGCGTGGCTGCACCGGCTGCGGGCACTGCCGGCGGCGACGGCCTGAAGGGACGATGATGAACACCCGGAACCTGCTGACCGACCACCCCGAACTCTACGAAGCCCGCTTCCCCGACCCCGAACGGCTCGCCGCCCGCTGGGCCGAGGCCGCCCTCGCCGCCCACGGCGCCGGGCCGCGCGTCCTCGACCTCGGCTGCGGCACGGGCCGGGACGCGGCGTGGCTCCACGGAGCCGGGCGCGAGGTCACCGGCGCCGACCTCTCCGAAGCCATGCTCGCCCACGCCCGGACCCGGCACCCCGGCCCCGCGTACCTCCGCGCCGACCTGCGCGGATTCGACCTCGGCGACGGTGTCTTCGACGCGGTCGTCTGCCTGGACAGCGCGCTCCTGTACTGCCACACCAACGAGGAGCTCGACGGCCTCCTCGGCTCCTGCCGGCGGGCGCTGCGGCCGGGAGGCCTGCTCGTCGCCGAGATGCGCAACGGGGCGTTCTTCCTGGGCCGCACGGAGCTGCTGGACGCGCCGGCGTCCGGGGATTTCACCTGGCAGGGGCGCACGTACGCGCACGTGACGACGCTGAGCGTCGACCGCGCGGCGCAGCTGCTGCGGCGCCGCCGCGTCTGGACGACGGACGGCTCCCCGCCGTTCGAACAGCGCTCGGCGTGGCGCCTGCTGTTCCCCCAGGAACTGCGCTACGCACTGGCCGCGCACGGCTTCGACACCGTCTCCCTCCACGACGGCCCCGGCCCCCGCACGGAGCCTCCCTGGCAGGAGGGGGACCCGCCGTCGCCCGGGGCCGACGGCGACCGCCTGCACGTGATCGCCCGGCGCCGGTAGCGCCCGGCCGGCTGCGGGCCGGTCCGGCACCGCCGGGCCGCACGGCGGCGGCTGCTCGCCACGGCGGCGACCACAAGGGCGCCGATTCCACTGCCGCGAGGCATTGAGGCGCCGCGCCCGCGCACTTCACGTTTGCCGCCGTGGTGAGCAACCACGACGTCGTGGTCCGGCGGCGCCGTACCCACCGGGCCCGGGCGCCGGCATCGGCACCCACCCCCACCCCCACTACCACCCCAACCAGGAGGAACCTCCATGCACACCCCTCACCCCGGCCTCCGGCGGCGCGGGTTTCTGGCCGTCGCAGCAGCCGGCGGCATCGGCCTGGCCGGGCTGGGCAGCGCCGGGTGCTCACCCGGCACGGATACCGGTACCGGCACCCGTGCCGGCGCCGCCCGCAAGGGCGGCCGGTTGCGGGCCGTGTTCGCCGGGGGCGGGGCCGCCGAGACGCTTGATCCGCATCTGGGGAACCTCTTCGCCGACGCGGCCCGGGCCAAGGCCCTGTTCGACAAGCTCGCCGACTACGCGCCCGATCTGACCGCCAGGCCCCGCCTGGCCGAGCGGTGGGAGGCGAGTACCGGGCTCGACCGGTGGTCGGTCACGCTGCGGGAGGCCGTCTTCCACGACGGCAGGCCCGTCACCGCCGAGGACGTCCTCTTCAGCTACCGCCGGATCGCCGATCCGAAGAAGGCCTTCCGGGCCCGGGCGTCCCTGGAACCGATCGACCTGGAGGCCAGCCGGGCCACGGGACCCCGTACCGTCGAGTTCCGCCTGAAGCGGCCGACGGCCGAATTCCCCAACGTACTGGCGGCGTTCGGCGCGTACATCGTGCCGAAGGGCACCGAGCGCTTCGACGAGCCCGTGGGGTCGGGCCCCTTCCGCCACGTGTCGTTCGCGCCCGGGCGATCCGCCCGGTTCCGCCGCAACGACGCCTACTGGGACGGCGCCCCGCACCTGGACGAGCTGGAGTTCGTCGTCGCGAACGAGGAGTCGGCGCGCGTCAACGCCCTGCTCGGCGGCCAGGTCGACTACGCGCACGAGCTCACCCCCACCACCGCCCGCGCACACGAGGGCAGGGGCCGCATCGACATCGTGCGGCTGCGCAACAGCGCGATGCAGGGCTTCGTGATGAAGACCGACCGGCCCCCGTTCGACGACCCGCGCGTACGGGAGGCGTTCTTCCTCATCGCCGACCGCGACGAGCTCGTCAAGGGCGCCCTGTCCGGTGCGGGCGTGATCGGCAACGACCTCTTCGGCAAGGGCTGCGCCCACTACGCGGCGGGCCTGCCGCAGCGCCGCCAGGACCTCGACCGGGCCCGGCGCCTGCTGAAGGAGGCCGGGGCCGAGGACCTGAAGGTCACGCTGGACACCTCCCCGGTCGCCGCGGGCTTCACGGAGGCCGCCGGCATCTTCCGCGACCAGGCCGCGAAGGCGGGCGTCACCGTCGAGGTGCGCGTCGGCAACAAGGACAGCTACTGGAAGGACATCCTCGACCACGGCACCTTCGCCAGCTACCGCTCCGGCGCCATGCCCATCGAGTCGCACATCTCCCAGCGGCTGCTGAGCGACTCCACCACCAACGCCACCCACTGGCGCCGCAAGGACTTCGACGAGCTCTACCGGCGCCTGCAGTCGACCAAGGACGACCGGGAGCGGGCCGGGCTCTACGAGCGGATGCAGCGCCTCCTGCACAGCGAGGGCGGCTTCCTGGTGTGGGGTTTCGCCGACTGGATCGTCGGCACGTCCCGCCGTGTGCGCGGCGTGGCCCGCGACGCCCCGGCCAACACCCTGGACTGGGCCCGCTTCGACAAGGTGTGGCTGGCGTGAGCCGCTGGATCGTCCGCCGGATCCTGCTCGGCGCAGCCCAGACCGCCGCGGTCGTGCTGCTTGTCTTCGCGCTCACGGAGGCCCTGCCGGGCGACGCGGCCGTGGCCCTCGCGGGCGACGATCCGGACCCGGCCCGCATCGCCGCGATCCGCGAGGCCCTCCACCTGGACCGGCCGGCGCACGAGCGGCTGGGGGAGTGGGCCGCGGGCCTGCTCCACGGCGAGCTGGGGGTGTCGCTCGCCTCGGGCCGCCCGGTGGCGGCGGCGCTCGCTGAGGGGTTCGGGCCGACGCTGCTCCTGGCCGCGCTCACCCTCGCCCTCCTGGTCCCGGCGGGCGTCGGCCTCGGCGTGCTGGCGGCCCGCCGCGAGGGCACCCCGGTCGACCGGGTGGTCTCCTCGGTGACGCTCGCTGTGTACGCGGTGCCCGAGTTCGCCCTCGGGGTGCTGCTGGTGACCGTCCTGGCCCTGCGCCTGGGCTGGCTGCCCCCGACCGCGGTCGGCTACGGCACCGGCCTGCTCGCCCACCCGGAGGCGCTCGTCCTGCCCGTCCTGGTGCTGCTGTCCCGTCCGGTGTGCTCGATCAGCCGGCTGGTGCGGGCCGGCATGGTCGAGGCGCTGGCCTCCCCGTACGCGGCGCAGGCCCGCCGCTACGGCCTGTCCGGCGCCCGCGTCCGCTACGCGCACGCCCTGCCCAACGCGGTCGCCCCCGCCGCCCAGCAGCTCGCCCGCACCGTCGACTGGCTGCTGTGCGGGGTGATCGTCGTCGAGGCGCTGTTCGTGATCCCCGGCCTCGGCACCGTCCTGATGGACGCGGTGGCCGCCCGCGACGTCCCCGTGGTGCAGGGCCTGGCCGTGGTCTTCGGCCTGGTCGCCGTCGTCCTCAACCTGGCCGCGGACCTGGTCGCCCACCGCTTCGCGCCGCGCGC
>NZ_JBAMDC010000392.1:0-5956 GCF_036961605.1 Streptomyces sp. KLMMK | reverse complement strand
AAGAGGCGGCCCCTTCGGCGGGGTCGCGCTGCACGGTGAGGGGCGACGGCGCCTGTCCCGCGCTCGGCGGGGCGGCTGCCCCGCCCGGCTGCTCGGCTGGTTCGGCCTGTTCGGCCGGGCTGCTGACCTGGCTGGTCACTGCTTCGGACCTCCCTCTGGCGGCGGCGCGCACATGGTGGTGCCCGACCGGCTTTCCCACGGCCATCGTACGTGGGTAAGGGCTGCCTACCTGGGATGGATCACAAGAAGAAGCGGGGCATACAGCTTCCGCTTGTCCGGGTATGGGGTGGTTTGGTCGCCCCTTGAGCGCCACCCGCTCCGCGCCCGCTCCACGTCCGCCTTCTAGGTCTTTGGTGCTAGGTCCTCGCGCGGCCGCCCCCTCTCACCAGGGCGGCTTCCATTGCTGACGGAGTGTCAGATGATCAGGAGCGGAGGTAGGTCAGCACGGCCAGCACGCGCCGGTGATCCCCATCACTAGGGGAAAGCCCAAGCTTCAGGAAGATGTTGCTGACGTGCTTCTCGACGGCTCCGTCGCTCACCACCAACTGCTTGGCGACGGCCGAATTCGTACGCCCCTCCGCCATCAGGCCGAGGACCTCCCGCTCGCGCGGAGTGAGCCCCGCGAGCACGTCCTGCTTCCGGCTGCGGCCCAGCAGCTGGGCGACGACCTCGGGGTCCAGCGCGGTGCCGCCGCGCGCCACCCGCACCACCGCGTCCACGAACTCGCGGACCTCGGCCACGCGGTCCTTGAGCAGGTAGCCCACGCCCGTGCTGCTGCCGGCCAGCAGCTCCGTCGCGTACTGCTCCTCGACGTACTGCGACAGGACCAGCACGCCCAGGCCCGGGTGCTCCTTGCGCAGCTGCACCGCGGCGCGCACGCCTTCGTCCGTATGGGTGGGCGGCATCCGTACGTCCGCCACGACCACGTCCGGCAGGGCGCCCTCGTCCGCGAGCTCCCTGATGGCCTTGATCAGCGCCTCGCCGTCGCCGACGCCCGCGACGACGTCGTGACCCCGGTCGGTCAGCAGCCGGGTCAGGCCCTCCCGGAGGAGCACCGAATCCTCGGCGATGACGACTCGCACCCTGTCCTCCACGACCTGTGGTCCCCCCGCGCCGGCAGCATTTGACGCGCTAAGCATGTCACGCAGGGAGCAGGCCCCGCCGCTGTACGACGGGGCCGGTCGGGGGGCGGACGGCGGGCGGACGGGGGATCGGACGGGGATCGGACGGCGGGGCCGCCCGGAGGGTTCGGCGGCTCAGCCGCGCCAGGGCAGCTCCGCGGTGACCGTCGTCGGCCCGCCCTCCGGCGAGTCGACCACCAGCAGGCCGTCGACCGACCCCAGCCGCTCCGCGAGCCCGGCCAGTCCGCTGCCCCCGGCCGTGGACGCCCCGCCGCGGCCGTCGTCCCACACCTGGAGCATCAGGCGGTCCGCCGAGCGCCACACGTCCACGCGGGCGCTGCGCGCGCCGCTGTGCTTGCTGACGTTCTGCAGGAGCTCGGAGACGGTGAAGTACGCGATGCCCTCGATGGCCGCCGCGGGCCTCGTCGGCAGGTCCGCCTCGGCCTGCACCGGCACCGTGCAGCGGGCCGCCAGTGCGGACAGGGCCGGGCCGAGGCCCCGGTCGGTGAGGATCGCCGGGTGGATGCCGCGGGCCAGGTCGCGCAGCTCCTGCAGGGCGAGCTTCACCTCGCCGTGCGCCTCGTCGACCATCCGGGCGGCCGCCTCCGGGTCAGCCTCCAGCTTCTCCTTGGCCAGGCCCAGGTCCATGGCGAGGGCGACGAGGCGGGCCTGGGCGCCGTCGTGCAGGTCGCGCTCGATGCGGCGCAGGTCGGCGGCGGCGGTGTCCACGACCACGCCGCGGTCCTCCTCCAGCTCCCACATCCGCTCCGCGAGCCGCGACGGGCCGAGCAGGCCGCTCACCAGCAGCCGGTCGACGGAGGCGAGGCCGCGGATCACCCAGGGGGTGGCCAGGACCACGAGCAGGCCGGCGGCGCAGGTCACGCCGATCTCGAAGGGGTTGTCGACGAAGAGGCCCGCGTCGTGCTCGGAGTCGCCGCCGAACTGCATGCCGGGCTGGCCCCACCACTTCGGGTACATCCACCAGTACGCCGGATAGAGGAACAGCGCCCAGCCGACCGACCACATCACGACCGAGACGGTGAACGCCCCGATCGCCCACGGCAGGTGCAGCACCGCGTAGAGCACGTGCCGCCAGGACACGCCGCTCTTGAGGAGCGCCCCCACCCAGGACACGAAGCCCCGCGGGCGGTTCCGCGGCAGCACCGGCTCGGGCTCGCTGATCTCCAGCTTCAGCAGGGCCCGGGCGCGGGCCCGCTCGACGGCGCCCAGCGCCCGTACGCCGACGAGCGCGGCGGCCAGCACCGGCACGCCCACGAAGGTGATCAGCAGGGCGATGCCCGCCGTCGTCATCGTCACCGCGAACGAGAAGGTGAGGACCGCCATCGGCAGGCTGAGCAGGAGGTAGAGGAACTCGCGCCACGTGCGGCCCTCCAGGGGCGCGCGCAGTACGGCGGGCACCCGGTGGTGGGCCCGGCGGGCCTCCGCCCGGCCGTAGTCCCCGTAGTCCATGGCCATGTCGTCGTCCGATCTCCTGGGTCGCGGTGGTTGCTCCGTACCTCAAGGCTCGCGGAGGGCGGCGCCCCGGACCATGGAGCGAGTAGGTGTTCCGGGGGTGGGGATGTCCCTACCCCCGGGCCTGCGGGAAGACGGCGACGGCAGGTGGGGAGGCCGGCGGCGGCAGGTGGGGAAAGCGGCGCCGGCCTGTGGGGAAGGCGGCGCCGGCCCGGAGGAGCGGGCTCTCAGCCCGCCGCGCGCTCGCGCCACGGCAGCTCCGCCGTGACGACGGTCGGCCCGCCCTCCGGCGAGTCCACCTCGAACAGGCCGTCGACCGACCCCAGCCGCTCCGCGAGCCCGGCCAGCCCGCTGCCGGAGTCCGTCGAGGCGCCGCCGCGGCCGTCGTCGCGCACCTGGATCAGCAGCCGCCGGTCCTTGCGCCACAGCTCGACCTCGGCCGTCCGCGCCCGGCTGTGCTTGCTGACGTTCTGCAGGAGCTCGGAGACGGTGAAGTACGCGATGCCCTCGATGGCCGCCGCGGGCCGCTCGGCCAGGTCGACGGAGACGGACACCGGCACGGTGCAGCGCGCGGCCACCGACGACAGGGCCGCGTCCAGGCCGCGGTCCGTGAGGACGGCCGGGTGGATGCCGCGGGCCAGGTCGCGCAGCTCCTGCAGGGCGAGCTTCACCTCGCCGTGCGCCTCGTCGACCATCCGCGCCGCCGCCTCCGGGTCCTCCAGCACCTTCTCCTTGGCCAGGCCCAGCCCCATCGCGAGGGCGACGAGGCGGGCCTGGGCGCCGTCGTGCAGGTCGCGCTCGATGCGGCGCAGGTCGGCGGCCGCGGTGTCCACGACCACGCCGCGGTCCTGCTCCAGCTCGGCGATCCGCCGCTCCAGCTCGCTGGAGGGGCTGAGCAGGCCGCGCACCATGGCGCGGTCCAGGTTCGTCATGCCGCGCACGGCGTAGCCGAGGAGCGGCCAGCCGACGAAGAGCAGGCACAGCGTCAGGACGAAGGTGAGAATGCCCCAGGGCAGCCGGATGAAGCCGTAGAGGGTGGTGCGCCAGGCGACCGGGTCCTTCAGCGTCGTCCACAGCCAGGGGAAGAAGCCCCGGCCCCGCTGCTGCCGGGAGAGCCGGCTCGGCTCCTCGATCCGCAGCCCCAGCAGCTTCCGCGCCCGTCCGCGTTCCAGCCCGCCGAGCGCCCGCGCGCCCATCAGGCCCACCGCGAGCAGGGGCAGGCCGATCACCGTGAGGGACGTCAGGACGCCCGCGTAGAGCCACAGGGACACGTAGACGAAGCCGGTGAGCGCCTCCGGCAGGTTGAGCAGCAGGTGCGCGACCTCCTTCCACGTCCGGGCGTCGAAGGCGAAGCGGGCGGGGGGAAGCCGGTCACCGCCGTCGGCCTCGTCCCTCGAAGCGGTGCTTCCGGTGATATGTGATGTTTGCGAGGTGCGCGATGTGTGCGAAGTATGCGATGTGCTCGACGTACTGTTCGGCGTACTGTTCGACGTGCTGTCCGACGGGCTTCTCGCGGCACTGCTGGCGGTCATAAGCCCAAGCCTGCACGGCCTCCAGGGGCCTCCGCCATGGGGGCCGTGGGTGGGGAAGGGTGGGGATAACCCCACCAGGGCCTAGACTCCCGTGCGTACAGAACGTCGAACACGCAGGACAGGGAGCGAGGGGCGGACGTGCCGGAGGCGACCGTGCGCAGTAGTGCCGATGCCCATGCCGCTGTCCCACTGGCCGCGGACTACTTCCAGAGCTATTCGGTCGTGGGGCTGCTCGCGGTCGTCGGGGTGCTCTTCGTCGCCGTGGCCTTCGGGGCCGGGCGGCTGCTGCGGCCCGTCGTGCCGACGCCCGAGAAGCTGCTGACGTACGAGTGCGGCGTCGACCCCGTCGGCGAGGGCTGGGCCCACACCCAGATCCGCTACTACGTCTACGCCTTCCTGTACGTGATCTTCGCGGTGGACTCGATCTTCCTGTTCCCCTGGGCGACGGTGTTCGCCGCGCCGGGCTTCGGCGGAGCCACGCTCGTGGAGATGTTCATCTTCCTCGGCTTCCTCGCCGTGGGCTTGTTGTACGCATGGAAGAAGGGCGTCCTGGAGTGGACGTGACACCGGTGGACCTTCCCGAGCCCCGTCGGCTCGGCCCGCTGGCCAGGCTGGCCCCGGAGCCGATGAAGGTCGTCCTGAACTGGGGACGCCGCTACAGCCTGTGGGTCTTCAACTTCGGGCTCGCCTGCTGCGCGATCGAGTTCATCGCCGCGTCCATGGCGCGGCACGACTTCATCCGGCTCGGCGTGATCCCCTTCGCGCCCGGCCCGCGCCAGGCCGACCTGATGATCGTCTCCGGCACGGTGACGGACAAGATGGCACCCGCCGTCAAGCGGCTCTACGAGCAGATGCCCGAGCCCAAGTACGTGATCTCCTTCGGCGCCTGCTCGAACTGCGGCGGCCCCTACTGGGACTCTTACTCGGTCACCAAGGGCGTCGACCAGATCATCCCCGTCGACGTCTACGTGCCCGGCTGCCCGCCGCGGCCCGAAGCGCTGCTGCAGGGGATCCTGAAGCTCCAGGAGAAGATCGCGCGGGAGTCGCTCGGCGAGCGGTACGGCTCCGCCGGGGGTGCGGGGGCGTCCGCCGCCGCGCTGCGCAGCGGGCTGGTGACGCCGCCGCCGGCGCCGGCGGCCACGCCGGAGGAGACGGACCGATGACCGAGCCGACGCCCGAGTCCGTACCGGAGTCCGTGCCGGGGTCCGTGCCGGAGGCCGCCCCCGAGCCCGCTGAGCCCGTTGCCGACCTCGCCGTCGGCTGGCTGCCGGCCGGAGTGATCTCGCTCTTCGGCGAAGGCGCGACAGCCGAGGAGACCTACGAGCTGCTCACGGTCGACGTCCCGGCCGAGCGGTGGATCACCGCCCTCGAAACCGCCCGGGACCGGCTGGGCTGCACCTTTTTCGACTGGCTGAGCGCCGTGGACGAGCCCGGTACGGGCTTCCGCGTCTGCGCGCACCTGGCCGCGCTGCCGGGTGCCCTGCCGGGCGGGGGCGGGGGCGTGCGCCGCCTGCTCCTGCGCACCACCGTGCCGCACGAGGCGCCTGCGCTGGCCACGGCCGTCGGCGTCTACGCGGGCGCGGCGTGGCACGAACGCGAAACCCACGAGATGTTCGGCATCGACTTCCCGGGCCACCCGCACCTCGCCCCGCTCCTTCTCCCGGAGACCTTCGAGGGCCACCCCCTGCGCAAGGACTTCGTCCTGGCGGCGCGCGTGGTCAAGGCCTGGCCCGGCGCCAAGGAGCCGGGGGAGGGGGCGGAAGGCGGCCCCAAGCGGCGCCAGATGCTGCCCCCGGGCGTCCCCGACCCCAACGAGTGGGGCCCCCTCAA